>DATNNU010000049.1:0-2952 GCA_035601675.1 Steroidobacteraceae bacterium
GGGCAAAAGCACGCTGGCGCGCGTCCTGGTGCGCACTATCACGCCGAGTTCCGGGACCATCGCCTTTCGTGGCAGCGACATCACCAGCATTGCCGGTCGGCCGCTGCGCAGCCTGCGGCGTCATTTCCAGATGGTGTTTCAGGACCCGTTCAGCTCGCTCAATCCGCGCCGTAGCGTGGGTTCCGCGATTGGCGAGCCGTTGATCGTCCACCGGCTCGCGAAAGGGGCCGCGCTTCGAGCGCGCGTCGGCGAATGCCTGGCAATGGTGGGCCTCGACGCGTCGGTCGCTGCCCGGCGCCCGCATGAATTCTCGGGCGGCCAACGGCAACGAATCTGCATCGCGCGGGCCATCGCCTGTCAGCCGGATTTCATCGTCGCCGACGAAGCGCTGTCTGCACTCGACACATCGTTACAGGGTCAGATCGTCGATCTGCTGCAGGATCTCAAGCAGCGCTTTACGCTCACCTACCTCTTCATATCGCACGATCTCAGCCTCGTGCGGCAGATCGCGGACCGCGTGGCCGTGATGTATCTCGGCCAGGTAGTCGAGCTGGCCCCGACCGCGGCGCTGTACGCGAATCCCAAGCACCCGTACACCCACGCGCTGCTCGCCAGCGTGCCGGTCCCGGATCCTGCCATTGAGCGCGCGCGTCGCTATACGCCGTTGCGCGGCGAGCCACCGAGTCCGGTCAATCCCCCGTCGGGCTGTGCGTTCCATACGCGCTGTCCGCGAGCGATCGATCGCTGCGGTTCGGAGCCGCCCGCGCTGCGCGAGGTGGCGCCGGGGCGTCTAGTGGCCTGCCATCTGGCCGATTGAAAGTACCGTATCGAACAGAGAACCCCAATGATCAGTGCCTACAAATCCGGGCAGACATTTGCCGCCGACGTGGCCGATGCGATCGAGCATTCGCTCGATCTTCCGCGACTGCGCAGTGTCGTCGGGGAGCACGTGGCCACCGCCGTGCTCGATCAACGCATCGCCCAATCGCAGCGCATCCTGATTGGAGGCTCCGGCGACAGCCTGTTCGCGGCGCTCAGCGTCGCTCCCGCCTTTCGGCGCTGGACCGGGATCCTAACCGAGGCCAAGACGGCGATGGAGCTGGCGCGCTATGAGACGGCGCTGCTGACTGCGCGCGACCTCGTGATTGGCGTTTCCAACTCCGGCAGCTCATCGCGGGCGCGCGAGAGTGTCCTGCTCGCCAAAGATCGTGGTGCCACGACGCTCGGCGTCACCGGCAGCCTGACCGGCGCGCTCGCTCGTCAGGCGGATCTGGTCGTGCACCGACCCGTCAGCGAGCTGCCGGACTTGCCAGCTCACTATGGCCGCTGCTTTCTGAACCTCGCCGAGTATCTTGCGGTGCTCTACGCCCTGTATGCCTTCGCGCTCGCCCTAGGGGTGAAGCACGGACGGCTCAGCGCGGCCACGCAGGCCGCGCAACTTGCTGCGATCGAACGCGCGATCGCGGCGCACGCGGACATCGCCGCTCGCATCGAACCGGGCATCGTGGCGCTCGCGAAGGAACTCGACGGCATCGACACGATCTGGGCGATCGGGGCCGGTCCGAGCCGTGGCACCGCCCAATACAGTGCGGCCAAGTTCCACGAACAGATGCCGATCAATGGAATTGGCGCTGACCTCGAGGAATGGGCCCACCTCGAGTACTTCCTGACGCTCAAATGGGGCCGCCGCAGTGTCGTCATGGTCATCGCCCCGCGGGGCAACAGTCTCGATCGGGCACAGGAGATGGCGCGCGGCATCGAGGATGCCGGCGGCCGCGCCATCGTCATCAATCCAGGCGCCGAGGTCGCATTTCCGCCCGTCTTCGCGCGCGTCGATCTCGGTTACGACATCGATGAGTGGTTGTCGCCTTTGATTTATCATCTTCCGGCGCAGCTGCTGGTACTGCACATGGCAGCCAGAGCGGGCGTAGATCACATACCGCGGCGGCGCATCGACGATGCCTGGCTGATTGCGAAGGGCATCGTGCGCGAAACGGCGAAGGACTTGAGTTGAACCCTTGAGCCCGCCCGACACACCCGATCTCATCGTGGTCGGCCAGGTGACGATCGACGATGTCGTACCGGCAGCGCCGGGCCCGTGGCGACGACAAATGGGGGGCAGCAGTCTCTATGCCGCCGCCGGTGCGCGCCTGTGGCTCGACCCGGGACGCATCGGGCTCGTCGCGCGCATCGGTCGCGACTACCCGTTCGATGCCGGCCGGCTGCTCAGGAGTGCCGGCCTCAGGCATGTCGCGCTGCATCCGTTCGCCGGCGAGCATCTCATTGAGTGGTTGATCTACGAGCCCGACGGAAGCCGCCGCTCGCTGCCGCGCAATTCGGAGCTGCTCGATATCGCGGCCGAGGGCACGCGCTGCTGGGAGGGATACCACGACAAGCTCCTCGCTATAGCGCCGTCCGCTGCCGAGGTGCCGGGAAGCTGGCTACCCGTGGCCGCGCTGCATTTGTGCCCGCAGGTGGGACGGCGGCATCGCGACTCGCTTGCCGCGTTGCGCGGCCAGGTGCACTGGATTTCCGTGGACCCCTCACCGCACTATAGCCGCGACGCCAGCATCGCCGGGCTCGCGCAGGAGCTGCAGGGGGCGACGGCTCTGCTGCCGAGTGCCCACGAGGTCCGGCCGCTGCTCGAGAGGGCAGACCCTGCGACGGTGGTGCTTGGCCTGCATCGAGCGGGCTTTGCCGAGGTCGCACTCAAACGAGGCGATCAGCCGGTGCTGCTCGCGAGTGGCGGCGAGGTTCGCTCGGTCCCGATCGCGGCGAGCACGCTGGTCGATCCGACCGGAGCCGGCGATGCGTTCTGCGGTGCCTACGCCGCCTGCCGACTGATCGGGCACGAGCCCATCGAGGCGGTGCGTCGCGCTGCAGCGACCGCGGCCCTGGTCGTGGGCTGCAGCGGGGTCGAGCAGGCGTTGTCGCTCCAGACGCCTGTGGTGT
>DATNNU010000050.1:0-4256 GCA_035601675.1 Steroidobacteraceae bacterium
TAGCCAGTCGCAACGGGCCGAGCACGAACGCAAGCCACAGCAGCACACTCCACCCCAGCGTTCGATGCAGCCGCGGATCATGGAAGAACGCCTGCGGATCATAGAAATCGACCAACCCCTGATGGGCATCGTCGAACAGCACCTTGCCTTGCGGCGCGCGCGACCAGCCGATGATGTTCGACAGCAATCGGGCATTGTTTGCCAGCGCTATTTCGCGATTGGCGAACGGGCTCACCACCGCACAGACGATGATCTGACCGTCCCCCTCACGCCTCAGCCACAACACCGGATCGAGAGTGTTCGCGCGTTGGGCGAGCGTGAGAGCGACCGATCCATCGTCGGACTGCGCGAGCCAGCGCGAGGCCGGCAGATCCGATACCGCCCGCAGGTTGCGCACTTCCGCCAGCAGTGGATGCGTGCCGCGAGGAATGATCGGCATGACGGCCGGTTCAAGTAGCGCGCTCAGGCTGTCCCGGACCTGTTGCGTCTCCGATGGCGTGGCTTTCTGCTCGTTCTTTACCAGGAACGTCATGTGCGTCGCGCGCTGCAGTTCGGCCAGAAAATTCGACTCCGAGCCCAGCGCCCATCGCGGTGTGTCATCCAGCGCGGCCATGACCAGCAGCGTATTGCCTTGCTCGACCCAGTGGGCGAGCGGTTGCCATTCCTCCGCGCGCGCCGACAGCCGGTGCGGCATCACCGTGATGAGAACGTTGCCGCGTGCCGCGCCGCCGATGCTGTTCGAGCCCAGACGATCGTAGCGCTGGCGTAGACTCACGACCGGGATGCCCTCGGCCTGCAGCCAGCGCCAGGCTGCCAGTTGCCCGTCCTCGCCACTGTCAGTGCTGAGCGGCAGCGAAGTCGGTTGGATGATGGTAATCGGCTTTGGAAACAGCAGCGCATAGAAGAGCGCAAAGGCAGCCACGGCCAGCGCCAGTGTCACGGCTCGCTGCTTCACCGCGTCGCAGCCCCGCTGCCGAGCAATTGCGCATACAATTGCCGCCCGTCGGTCAGCGCGTGATCGATCTGCGGCGGTGAGCCGGCGCTTGCAGCCGCTGCATTCGGTCCATACAGCAGCCGCTCTGCCAGCAGCGCGATGCGCTCGAACTTCAGCTGTTGCTCCTGATCGTCGAACGCGCTGCGCACGCCGAGCTCCCGGTGCGTGAGGCTGCGCTCGTTCCTGAGTCGGCCGGATTGCAACAGCGCCTGCACCAGCAGTCGCAGCAGCAGTGCCGGCTGTTCGCGCAGCGGCACGCTATCGATATCATCAGGATTCAGCGACTTCGCTGCCGCCAGTGACGGCAGCTGGGGCGCTCGCTGCGCCGCGCGTTTCGCAGTTGCTGCGCCGGCGCCGGCGGCTTTCAGCTCGCGCCGGACAATCCACAGCGCCATGACGAGTACGGCGCCCAGCAATCCATAGAGGATCGAGCGCAGCAGCGGCAGCGGCAGCGACAGATTCGACAACCAGCGAGTCAGCATCGACGAACCCGGACTCGCGGGCGTAAACAGCAACTGCCGCAGCCAATGCTTGAAGTCCTGCCACCACGTATGCCGCGGCTGCGGCTGATTCAGCGTGCGAGCGACCTGATACAGCGTCGGCACCCGCGGAGCGGCGCTCAGGGAGTTCGACTGGTAGCGCCGCATCATCCAGCTCAGATCCGAGATGCCGTTGCGATCGAGTGAGTCCTGCCAGTGCTCGGGAAGCTGGTCGCGAATTTCGGAATCGATGAGCGCGTGCTCGAGATCCGGGCATAACGGGCGCAGACGATCGATACCCTTCGGCGCCTGCCGTGAATTCACCGCACCCGGCGCATACACTTCGTTCAAAGTCAGTGTGGCGAGGCAATTGTCGAGCGACTGAATGCTCGCCGCGGTGTCGGCCGACAACGGCCCGGCAAACAGCGCGCAAGCGGCCAGCAATATTGGCGGCGGCAGCGCCCGCACGGGTCACGCGGTCTGCAGCGACTTCGTCCGTGCTGCCAGATCGCCACCTTCACGACGTAGTTTGAAGTCGTAGTACATGGCGACCAATAACGCCGGGATCATCGATGTCACGAAAACTCGTTCCGCAGCGCCGATCAGCTGATTGCCAATGATCAAAGACATCGGATCAAGTCGGAACATGATGAACACCAGCCCGCCCACGAAGCCGAAAACCATGGTAATGACCAGCACGATGATGATCCCGACCGTCAGGATGGTCGCGGCGCGCCACCAGTGTCCCTTGACCAGATCCCAACTGACCCCCATCGCCCGCAGTGTACCGACCTCCTCGGCAAACAGCGCCACTGTCCATAGCTGCAGTCGGCCCCAAAGATAGATGCCAAAGACCAGCCACGCCATGACACCGAGGACTTTCATCGCGCCGGGGACAGGCAGCAGCATGATGGCGGCGACCGAGCCGATGTAGAGCGCCCACAACAGGATCGCAAGCAGCTGCCAATGCAAACGCGCAAACGCCGCGGCGAGCGCCTGTCCGACACTCATCGGACCGGTTCCTGCCGCCAGAGCGTTCTGGCAGGCGATGATGGCGCCGAGTAACAGCAGCGATGCGACACTGAGGATCAGGTACCAGCCCCAGACAGACGGCGCCTGGACCAACTGCCACATTTGCGCCGGGTCACGCACGGTCGCTATCGCCGGAAATCGGCTGACCACGTACAGCACCGTCGCGGCGCTGACCACCGAGGCGATCAGTGCGATCGGCCAGCAGGTGCGGAACGATGCCCGGTACAGCTTGATGGCATCGTCGATCACGCCGCCGATGGCGCGCGGTGCCGCAGGCTGAACGTACATTTTATTGTCTCCCAGTAGCGCCACGCCCCAACCCCGTGCCAAAGGTAGCAGAATGAGCGGCGGCTTGACGAATACCGCTGCGCCTGCGTGGTAGCTTGACGCCTAGGAGCGAAACAGGCGCGTGTATTGCGACTCATGCAGTGCGCTCGCGAGCGCCTGCGACACCGTTCCAACTCCGATCGCATCGTCGCCGAGCGCCTGTGCGCGCTCGACGATCGCCGGCATCGCAGCCGTGAGTCGATGCAGCAGGCGCTGACCGGATGATTGCCCCAGCGGCACCAGCTTGACCGCGGCCAGCACCTGGTTCTCGCTCCAGGCCCAGAGGTAGCCGCGCAGCGCGTCACCGGCTTCGATGTGCCAACGCACTGCAGCCAGACTGAACAGCGTGGCAAACGCCGGCGCGGCGTGCTGCCACTCGTCGGCCTGCCCGATCTCGAGTTCGACCAGAACCCGAGCCAGGGCCCTGCCCAGATGCAGTTCCTCCGCGCGCAGCTCCGAAGTCTCGCGCGCCGCGATCAGTTGCGCGCTCCAATGCCGCACGGCAGCCACATCGGGCCTGCTCCAGGCGCGATGCAGGCGCAGCAGGATCGGCAGATCGAGCGTGCCGACAGCGCTGCGCGACAGACCCTGCAGCCAGTCGAGCGTCGTCGCCTCGTCGTGCACCCACCCGGCATGCACGGCGTACTCGAGCCCCTGTGAATACGCATAGGCACCCACCGGCAGCGCCGGACTGACCAGATGACACAGGCGCAGCAGCGCCTGCGGGTCACGATCGGAAGCCTCGTTGTCGCTCATGAGCCGCGCGGCGCTTACCCGGCTCGCGCTCAGTGGTCGTGGACGTGAGTATGAATGTGGCCGTCACCACGACCGCTGTCGCCACCGCTATGGTAGGCACCGGCTTCTGGTTCGAACAGCGCCTGCTCGACCGTGACCTCAAGACCGAGGCCATGCAGCATCTGGTCGAGCACGTGATCATGGCTGTAGCGCAGCCAGCCCTCGCCGATCTGCAGTGCGACATGCCTGTTACCCAGATGATAGGCGGCGCGGGCGAGCCATCGTGGATCCGCGCTACGTACCGTCGATAAGGTTTCCGAAGCTGCGCTGATTTCGATCACGCGCCCATCGGACGCCAACAGCAGATCACCGTCCCGCAGAATCTGCCCGCGCGCCAGAATGACACCGACTTCCTCGCCGCCGACCAGCCGCGCGCGAAAGCGGCTGCGGCTGCGCATCTCGAACGGCAGTACCAGGCGCGCGTCCGGCACCCGTGGCTGTTGCAACCGCGCCGATATCGTCAGCATCGCGCCGCTCGCATTCAGAACAGAAAGTAGCGCTGCGCCAGCGGCAGCACGCTCGCGGGCTCGCAGGTGAGCAGCTGGCCGTCGGCACGGACTTCGTAGGTCTGGGGATCGACCTCGATCTGCGGCAGGTAATCATTCAGGATCATGTCGCTCTTGCGCAGC
>DATNNU010000051.1:0-2504 GCA_035601675.1 Steroidobacteraceae bacterium
ACCTGATCGCTCTGAATGAGCGCCTGACTGACCATCAGGAGAATCCGGCGACCGAGCAACCGCGCGAGCGCGGCTGGCAGGTGCGCGCGCGCGAGGTGCTGCTCGCCACCGGCGCCATCGAGCGTCCGCTGGTGTTTCCAGGCAATGATCGGCCGGGCATCATGCTCGCCGCGGCGGCGCGCAGCTTCCTTAATCGTTACGCCGTCATCCCCGGCAGGCGTGCGGTGCTGATCACCGCCTGCGACGAGGGCTATCGAGCGGCGCTCGATCTGTACCAGGCCGGTACCGCCATTGCGATGATCGGCGACGTGCGCGCGCGCGCGGAAGGCGCCTGGGCCGAGGCGGCGCGCACGGCCGGTCTGCCGGTGCAGACGCAATGCACGGTGCTCGGCACGCGCGGGCGACTGCGCGTCAGCGCGATACGACTGGCGCGCGTGGATGCGCAGCGGCGCATGATCGGCAGCAGCCAGACCCACGCCTGCGACCTGGTACTGATGTCCGGCGGCTTCACCCCAAGCGTGCATCTGCACTCGCAGTCGCGCGGCAAGCTGGCCTGGGACGATACCGTGCAGAGCTTCATCCCGGCGCAGGCCGCCGAGCGCGTGCGCTCGGCCGGTGCCTGTCGAGGCGTGTTTTCGCTGGCGGCAGCGCTCGAGGACGGCGCCAGCGCGGGCGCAGCGGCAGCGCGCGACGCGGGCTTCGCGGTCGGCGGCCCGGAGCCATCGATCCTGGAGCGTGATCCGGCGATGGCAGGCTTCGCAGGCGCCCTGCCCCAGCCGCCAACCGCGACCGGCGGCAAGGCGTTCGTAGACTGGCAGAACGACGTGACTACCCGGGATCTCGCGCTGGCGACACGCGAGGGCTTCGTCTCAATTGAGCACATCAAGCGCTACACCACCACCGGCATGGCCACCGACCAGGGCAAGACCTCCAACCTCAACGCGCTCGGCGTCGTCTCGCAGCGGCTCGACAAAGCGATCGCCGAAGTCGGACTCACCACCTTTCGCATGCCGTACACACCGGTGACCTTCGGCAGCTTCGCCGGCTTTGCCCGCGGCGAACTGTTCGATCCGGTACGCACCACGCCGATCCACGAGTGGGCCGTGCGCCAAGGCGCGGTGTTCGAGGATGTCAGTCTGTGGAAGCGCGCACGCCACTTCCCCCGGGCCGGCGAGGACATGCACGCCGCCGTCGCACGCGAGTGCCGCGCGGTGCGCAGCGCCTGCGGCCTGTTCGATGCATCGACGCTCGGCAAGATCGAAGTGGTCGGACCGGATGCGGTGACGTTCATGAACCGCCTGTATGCCAATGCCTGGAACAGTCTGGCGGTCGGCCGCTGCCGCTATGGCGTGCTGCTCAGGGAGGATGGCTTCATGCTGGACGATGGTGTGGTGGCACGCACCGCCGAGCATCGCTTGCACGTCACCACGACCACCGGCGGCGCGGCGCGTGTGCTGGCGCTGATGGAAGACTACCTGCAGACCGAATGGCCGCAGCTGCGCGTGTGGCTGACGTCGACCACCGAGCAGTGGGCGGTCATCGCGCTGCAGGGTCCTGCGTCGCGCCGCGTGCTGCAGGGGCTGGTCGAAGACATCGACCTGTCCGCCGCGGCGATGCCGCACATGAGCGTGGCGCGGGCTCGGATCTGCGGCGTGCCGACGCTGCTGTTTCGCGTCAGCTTTACCGGCGAACTGGGTTTCGAGGTCAATGTGCCTGCGGACTTTGCACTCACGGTGTGGGAGGCGATCTACCTGGCCGGTGCGCCGCACGGCATCACGCCCTACGGCACCGAAGCGATGCACGTGCTGCGTGCCGAAAAAGGCTACATCATCATCGGTCAGGAGACCGACGGTACCGTGACCCCGGACGATGTCGGGCTGGGCTGGGCCATCGGCAAGAGCAAGCCGGATTTCGTCGGCAAGCGCTCGCTGGCACGGCCGGCCATGAGCGCCGCCGATCGCAAGCAGCTGGTGGGTTTGTTGACCGCCGATCCGAAGCGGGTGATCGAGCAAGGCTCGCAGGTGATGCCAGCCGCCGGGCAGCGCCCGCCGCTGCGCCCGATCGGGCATGTGACCTCGTCCTATCACAGCCCTGTGCTGGAGCGCTCGATCGCACTGGCGCTGATCGCCGGTGGCCGTGCGCGCATGGGCCAGACCTTGTCGGTGCCGACCGCCGATGGCGAGCTGCCGGTCGTGGTCAGCTCGCCCGTATTCTACGATCCTCAGGGGGCGCGCCTGAATGGCTGAGCGGACCACCGAGCGCCGGCCGCCGCCCATTGGCGCCAGCACGGTGCTGCGCATGTCGCCGCCGGCAACGCGCCACGTGCTGCGCGGCGCGCCGGCGGTCCTGCGCGCGGCCGGTGAAGCCCTGGGGATGTCGCTGTCGATGCCAGCCTGCCGCGCGTCGGTGCACGGTAGCCGGGCGGCACTCTGGCTCGGACCCGACGAGCGCCTGCTGCTCGGGGAAGACGCCTCGGCGGCCGACAGCGCGCACCGGCTCGAGCA
>DATNNU010000052.1:0-7575 GCA_035601675.1 Steroidobacteraceae bacterium
GAACGAATAGATCTGCCGCACCTGAACCCGCGCACGGCGCGGCAGATCGGGGCTGGGGCCCGCGCTCGTCAGGCTCTCTTCAAATCCGCCGTGCAGCTGGTCGTAGCCCTTGCTCGCCCACAGCGGATAGGCGTCGCTCAGCAGCCAGCGCCGCAGTAATTCGTGCTCGCGCTTGAGCTTCGCAAGCGATTCCCCGGCACTGACTGATGTCGGGGCCTCAGTGCGCGGCATTGCTCGCCGCGGTCAGGCCGGTGATCAGCGCAAGACCGCAACGCGCGACCGGGCCGCCAACGCGTAGCGCGTGCAAGCTCACCCGTTGCGTGGGGTCGCCGGCGCGTTCGAGGTTGGTCCCGGACAAATTTCGACCGGTAACTCCTGCGGCCGGGCTATCGGTACGCTGTGGGCGCGGTGGGCCTGCCATGCACTCAGGTTAACCTGTCTGAGAGTCGGCAGCGATCTGATCAGAGGTAACGCGCAGGTTGGATGGTCACCGGGCCGGCGGCGCTGCGCTCGACGTCGGTATCCAGCGCGAGTGCCAGGGCCCCGAGCGGCCCGGCGCGCGTTCCGAGTCCGGGCGGCCCGATGTAGAGTTCCAGCCCGGAGGTCACCTGCGGGATATCGAGGTAACCGTTCAGACTGGTTGCGAAACAAGAGCGGATACGAGGAAACAGATGCGGCTGGGCACTGAGCACGCCGCCGCCGATCAGGATGCGCTGCGGCGCCACCGACACCACCAGGATGTGTGCCAGCTGGCCGAGCGCGTGGGCGACGGTATCCCAGATCGGGCTATCCTCGGGCAGATCAACGGCCGAGCGGCCACTACGGGCCGCGATCGCGGGCCCTGAGGCGAGCCCCTCGACACAATCGCCGTGAAACCGGCAACTGCCCGGCCAGTCATCTGCGGCCCGGCGCACTACGCGCACATGGCCCAGCTCCGGATGGTGGCAACCGAGGACAGGCCTGCCGGCGGCGACCATGCCGACGCCGACGCCGGTGCCCACCGTGATATAGGCATAGTCGCTCAGGCCGCGCGCAGCACCCCAGCGGCCTTCCGCCAGTGCCGCGCCGATCACATCGGTGGTGAAGCCGACCGGCACCGCGAACCGCTTGGAGAAGAATCCGACCAGATCAATGCCCCTCCAGCGCTCCTTGGGCGTGGTGCCGATGCGCCCATAGGTGGGCGAATCGCGGCGCAGATCGAGCGGACCGAATGAGGCCACGCCGATCGCTTCGAACTTGCCGAGCATCGTATTCCAGCGCTCCAGCACCTGCGCGATCGCGCCGAGCGTCGTTGCGGGATCGTCGGTCGGCAGGACCTCCTCGGCCCGGATGTCGTTGGGCCCGCTACCCAGTATGCAGACGCACTTGGTACCCCCCATTTCGACGCCTGCGTAGGTGACGGTCGGCATCGCGCGCGTGTTCCCGTTGCGCTCTAGCGACCGCAGCCGGCCAGCTGCGCTGTACCGAGCACCGGCGGAAAATGCGACCCTGCCACCCGCGGATCGTACGACGCCGGCTGAACACCGAGGCCCTCGAACAGATAAAACCAGCTCAGATCGGTGAACAGCTCAGGTGGCTTTGGCCGGATGCACCCGGTGCCGCGATAGCGTTCGATCCGTTTCATCAGGCGCCCACGCCAACGGTAGCAATATCGGGCGACTCGATGACCGAGATCGAACAGCGGTTGTCGGGCATGGCGCGCGCCAGGATGCTGGCCGCCATGCAACCCAGCGTGCCGCCGCCAACGATCGCGATGCGCTTGATCCGCCGGTCGCCCGCGGGATGGCCTTGTCGTGCGTCCGCCATGTTGTCCAGGACCTTGAACCGAATGCAGAGGTCTGATCGGAGGCTAGACAGCCGGCGTCGCGGGCGCAAGCCCCGGCAGCACCGCGCCACCACCTCGCAGGCACTGAGCCGCCGCGCCGATCCGAGCGGCGCGACGGTCCAGGGTCACTGACAGCTTGAATTTCACGCCGAAGCCGTACCGGCCTCCCCAGTCGTCGTAGGTGAAGGGCTGATTCGCGCACTGCAGCCAGGTGTGCGCCGCCTCATCGGTCAGCTTCTGAGCCGAGACCACGATGCCGATCTCAAGCGGCTGGCGGTGTCCGGCTTCCGGCAAGACCTGCTCGACGATCGCGTTGCGGGGATGGACTATTGCGCCAGCCGTTGTCAACGTGGGCTCTCAGGGCAAGAAGCGATGCCGCACAACCGATCGATGAACCCGGTTATTCCCGCAGCGCGCCCGACGGCTTGGTGGATCGCGCTGCAATGCCTGGCCCGGGTTCTTCTGACCGCCGTGCCGGCGTTCGGCTCAAGCACGGATTGGGGCGCAGATGCGCCCGCGGTGATCCATCCGCTCGAGTGGCCGGAAGCCGCCCCGGCCATCGCGCTGGATGCAAAAACCGAGCAGTTCGTCGATCGGCTGATCGGCAAGATGAGCAGCGAGGAGAAGGTCGGCCAGCTGATTCAGGCCGATATCGGCTCGATCAAGCCGGATGATCTGCGCAAGTACAAGCTCGGTTCGATCCTGGCCGGCGGCAATAGCGCGCCGGGAGACAACGTGCGCACCACGGCCGCACAATGGCTTGATCTGGTGGATGCGTTCTACCGCGCGTCGGTGGCGGATGCTTCCCCGGCGCATCCGGCGATACCGATCCTGTTCGGCATCGATGCCGTTCATGGCCACACACGCATTCCCGGCGCGACGGTGTTTCCGCATAACGTCGGCCTCGGCGCCGCCAATGATGCGGCGTTGATCCAGAGGATCGGGCAGGCGACGGCCGAGGAAGTCGCTGCCACCGGCATCGACTGGACTTTTGCGCCGACCATCGCCGTGGTCCGGGACGTACGCTGGGGGCGCTCCTACGAAAGTTATTCGGAAGACCCGGCACTGGTGGCGAAGTACGCGCGCGCGATGGTGGTGGGGCTGCAGGGCGCCGCCGGCAGCAGTCAGTTCATGGGACCCGGCCGCGCGCTGGCCACCATCAAGCATTTTCTCGGTGACGGCGGAACGATCACCGGTCGCGATCAATTCGACAACCTGTCGGACGAGCGCACGCTGCGCGACGTGCACGCTGCCGGCTATCCACCCGGAATCGAGGCCGGGGCACTGACCGTGATGGCGTCGTACAACAGCTGGCACGGCACCAAGATGCACGACAACCACGCGCTGCTGACCGACGTGCTGAAAGCCCGCTGGCACTACCCTGGTTTCGTGGTCAGTGACTGGAATGCGCAGGAAGAGATCCCCGGCTGTACCAAGTTCGATTGCCTCGACATGCTCATGGCCGGCGTCGACATGTACATGGCACCGGACAGTTGGCGGCAGATCTACGTGAACCTGCTCGACCAGGTCCAGTCGGGGCGGATTCCGCAGTCACGCCTCGACGACGCGGTTCGACGGATCGTGCGCGTCAAGGCGATGGCGGGTCTGTTCGAGAAAGCCGCCCCGAAGGATCGACCGGGCGCCGGTAAGTTCGATCACCTGGGTAGTCCCGAGCATCGTGCGATCGCCCGCGAAGCCGTGCGCCGATCGCTGGTGCTGCTCAAGAATGATGACCAGCTGCTACCGCTCAATCCGCATGCGCGCATCCTGGTCGCGGGCGCAGCAGCCGACGACATCGGCATCCAGTGCGGCGGCTGGACCATCGATTGGCAGGGCGATCACAACACCAATGCGGATTTCCCCGGTGCGACTTCGATCTTTGGCGGCATCAAGGCCGCTGTAGAGGCGGCCGGCGGCACGGCGATCCTGAGCCCCGATGGCAGCTTCCAGCAGCGACCCGCGGCCGCGATCGTGGTCTACGGGGAGACCCCTTATGCCGAATTCGAGGGCGATCGGGAAACCCTTGAATTCTCCGCAGATGATCGCAGCCATCTTCAATTGCTGCGCCGGCTGCGGGCCGCACACATCCCGGTCGTCAGTGTGTTCATCGCCGGGCGTCCGATGTGGGTCAACCGCGAACTCAACGCCTCGGACGCATTCGTGGCCGCGTGGCTGCCGGGCAGCGAAGGCGCAGGCGTAGCCGACCTGTTATTCCGGCAGGCCGATGGCTCGATCCGGCAGGACTTCACTGGTCGTCTGAGCTTCTCCTGGCCGGCCACTGCGATGCCGGTCACCTACACCGATTCCGGCAGCGTCAAGGGGGCGCTGTATGCGCGCGGCTTCGGTTTGTTCGTCGCGCAGCAACCGTACCGACGCCGACTGTCCGAGAACGCGAAGGTACCGCTGGCGCTGCGCCAGCCAGACACGCTGTTTCATGCCGGCCACGTCACTGCGCCCTGGTCGCTGTACGTCAATGATCCGACCGCCAGTGTTCGGTTGACGACGGCGGCGCAGCCGAGTCCGGGCGGCGCGGTCACGGCGCAGCTCGACCCGCCGGTCGTGCGCACGACCTGGTCGGGACCGTCGCCAGGAGTGTTCACTATCGGCGGCCGTGCCGCCGACTACAGTGCTCTGGCCCGCGCCGGTGCCACCATCGATGTGCGCTACCGGGTCGAGTCGCATCCGCAGCAGTCCGTGCGTGTCGGTATGATCTGCGAAGCCCCGTACGGGACACATCCGCCGGCCGACGCCTCCGCGGCGCTGATCAACTGGGCTCTATGCGGATCTCGTACCGGGGCCTTGCTCGACATGACGGCGAGATTTGCGTCGGCGCCCATCGGCTCCTGGCAGACGGTAACTATTCCGCTGGCCTGTCTCACGAGCAACGGCGCGGATCTGTCGCACGTCTCGGCTGCGTTTGCCGTCGCCAGCAGCGGCAAATTCGCGGTGAGCTTCTCCGAGGTCAGCCTCACCCGCAGCGCCCGGAAGACGAGCTGCCACTGAGCGGCAGCGAGCGGCCTGTCTGCGCGCCTGCGGTCAGGCGCCGGGGCCGCGCCGTGTCATGAACGCTTGAAATGTCGCCTGCGCTTCCGCGCTCACCAGCCGCTGCGCGAATTCACGGCCTTCCGCTTCGATCGCCGTCAGCATCCGTGCGTGATCGCGCATCAGCCTTTTTGTAGCCCGAAGCGCAAGTGCCGGCTTGCCGGCCAGGCTGAGCGCGGCGGCGCGCGCGCGCGGCGCTACCTCGTCGGCCGGGAGCGCAGCATTGGCCAGACCGCAATCGACCGCCGCATGGCCGTCGAGTGTGGCTCCGAGCGCGAACAGCGCAAAGGCACGTACGTGACCGACGCGCGCCGGCAACAACAGGCTGGAGGCGGCCTCCGGCACCAACGCCAAATCGACAAACGGCGTGGAAAACTTAGCGTTCTCAGCCACATAGACCAGATCGCAGTGCAGCAGCATCGTGGTGCCGATGCCGACGGCGCGGCCCTGGACCGCCGCCACCAGCGGCTTGTCGAACAGCGCGAGTGCACGCAGAAAGCGAAACACATCGGCGTTCTCGAGCCGTTGGCCAGAGCCTGCCAGGGCGACAAAATCAGCGATGTCGTTGCCGGCACAGAAATCCGCGCCGTCGGCTTGCAGCAGCACGACCTGTATGGACGGCTCGGCGCTCGCCAGTTCCAGCGCCTGCACCAGCCCCTGGTACATCTGCGTCGTGAGCGCGTTCTTCTTTTCCGGCCGTGCCAGCGTTATTACCAGAAGCCCGGAACTTGTCTCGATCCGCACGTGTTTCGATGTGTTCATTGCACCAACCTTTGCCGCAAACGGCTTATCGCATCGCTGCGCATCCGGCCTTGCGGCTGATGCTAGCGCGTACGCCGCGGCCCTGACATCCTGTCGCCTGCCACATGCCAGCCAGGGAGCCGAGCATGGCGACGTTAGCGGGCAAGACTCTATTCATCTCCGGTGCCTCGCGCGGCATCGGACTGGCGATTGCTCTGCGTGCGGCGCGGGATCGCGCCAACGTTGCCGTCGCCGCCAAGACCAGCGCGCCGCACCCAAAGCTGCCGGGAACAATTCACAGCGCGGCCGAACAAATACGCCAGGCCGGCGGTCGGGCACTGGCGCTCGAGTGCGACATTCGTTTCGAGCAGCAGATTGAAGCGGCGGTAGCCAGGACTGTGGACGAATTTGGCGGCATCGATATCTGCGTCAACAACGCCAGTGCCATCAGCCTCACGCCGACCCTTCAGACCGACGCCAAGCGCTACGATCTGATGCACCAGATCAATGGACGCGGCACGTTCCTGGTGTCGCGAGCCTGCATTCCGCATCTGCGAGGCGCGGCGAACCCGCACGTGCTGATGCTGTCGCCGCCGTTGAAGCTGGTGCCGGGCTGGTTCGCGCCCTATCCGGCGTATGCGCTGTCCAAATTCTCGATGAGCATTTACGCGATGGCGATGGCGGAGGAATTTCGCGCTGACGGTATCGCCTTCAATACGCTATGGCCCAGAACGATCATCGCTACCGCGGCGGTACGCAACCTGCTCGGCGGCGAGCAAGCCATCAGCCGCAGCCGCACGCCGGAGATCGTTGCCGATGCCGCCCACGCAATTCTGACCAGCAACAGCCGCGAATTCACCGGCCGGCATTGCATCGACGAGGATGTGCTGATCGCCGCCGGCGTGACCGACTTTGAGCGTTATCGCGCGGTGCCAGGTACCGACGCACTCGCCCCGGATCTGTTTGTCTTCTGAGCGCAAGCTCCCCGGCAGCTTGAAGGCACGGTTATGCTTGACGCGTAACTTCTGCCTCCCGCGAGCGAATATACCCATGTGCCGCACTCCGGGCACCAGACAAGACCGCCGCGACGCGGCGCCTGACGGAAAGCACCGTGATCCACGATCGAGGCAAGCGCATCGACCCATCGCAGGCCGATCATTCAGGCGGCTCCGGGCCGAGCGCTGCCATACGTCTGGGCCGCGGCGATTTTTCCCAGGCGAGCAACGCTTTGGAAACGGAATGGCTGGTGACCAATGGCCTCGGGGGGTTTGCCAGTGGCACCGTGGCGCAGGCCAACACCCGGCGTTACCACGGCTTGCTGGTGGCGACATTGCGGCCACCGCTCGAGCGCGTACTGATGCTGTCCAAAGTCGACGCCTCGGTGCGCTATGGTGGAGCCGAATGGGCACTCGGTTGTAATGAATTCGCCGATGGCACGCTGACACCGCGCGGCTACGAACATCTGACGGCATTCAGCGTCGAGCTCGGGACCCCGACCTGGACCTACGCGTTCAGTGATGCGCTGCTGCAGCAGCAAATCTGGATGGGCCGCGCCAGCAACACCACCTACCTATCATTCACGCTGCTGGCAGCGACGCAAGCGGTGGAACTTGTGCTGCTGCCGCTGTGTACCTACCGCGACTATCATTCGCATGGGCGCGGCGGCTGGCAGCCCGATGTCACGATCGAACAGCGCCGCCTGGACATCAACGCCTTTCCTGGAGCGCGCCCCTATTCTCTGTCCATAGATCGCGGCGAGGTGGTCGCCGGTAGCGATTGGTATTGGGGATTCCGGCATCGCGCGGAAGCGCGGCGCGGTCTGGATGCCACCGAGGATCTCTACAAGCCGGCCGCGTTTCACGTAAGGCTTGCCGCCGGCCAGAGCGTCACCCTCAGCGCCAGCGCGCAACCGTTCGTTGCCGGGCCTTCAAAGGGCGCTCTGAGTCGTGAAATGGCGCGGCGGCGCG
>DATNNU010000053.1:0-9424 GCA_035601675.1 Steroidobacteraceae bacterium
GCTTGCCCTAACGCTTCCGAGCCCCACGGGTACCAATCGACCGGATTGTGCGCGTGCTGGCGCAGATACGGGCTGCTTTGGTCCGCGAGCCGGTTCACAGACTTTGCGGTGAGTTTGTCCATGGGCCCGCCGCTGATTTCCAGTAAAATGGCGCGCCACTATAATGGATCGTCGCCCCACCGATGCCAGTTGTCGTCGAAGAATCCGGTATCCCGAGCGAGCTTGCTGCGCTGCCGGTTCTACGCCTCAAGCGCGGCGAAGATCGGCGACTGCGCGCCGGGCACCTGTGGGTGTTCTCCAATGAGGTGGACAACGAAGCCACGCCGCTGACCGGCTTCGCCGTCGGCTCCAGGGCGCGCGTGCTGTCCGACCGCGATCTGTTCCTCGGCTACGCTTACGTCAATCCCCACGCGCTGATCTGCGCCCGGATCCTGAGCCGCAGTCCGGTACACCCGCCGGACCGCTCATGGCTGGAACATCGCCTCAAGGTAGCGCTGGCACTGCGCGAGCGTATTTACGCCGCGCCGTACTACCGCGTGGTGTTCGGCGAGTCCGATGGTCTGCCGGGCCTGGTGCTGGATCGCTACGGCGACGTCGTCGTCGGCCAGATCGCGACCGCGGGCATGGAAGCGTGGCACAGCGAGATCGAAGCCGCCGTCAGCAGCGTGCTCGCGCCGCGCACGCTGGTATGGAAAAACGACGGCGGTGCACGCGATCTGGAGCAGCTGCCGCGCCAGCTGCTGACTGCGATCGGGCGCGCGCCCGAGGAGCTGCAGGTGCTCGAGAGCGGGCTCAGCTTCAGCGCGCCGCTGGCCGCGGGACAGAAGACCGGCTGGTTCTACGACCAGAGCGGCAATCGTGAACAGTGGCGGCGACTGATCTCTCCCGGTGCACGCGTGCTGGATGTCTGCAGCTACGCCGGCGCCTGGGCGATCATGGCCCTGGCGCACGGTGCGCGTGAGGCGCTGTGCGTTGACTCCTCCGAGGCCGCCCTTGCCGTAGCGGTGCGCAACGCCGCCGCCAACGGCGTCGTCGTCGGCACCCAGCGCGGCGATGCGTTCGAAGTCCTGGACGAACTGGTGCGTCGCGGCGAGCGCTACGATGCGATCGTGCTCGACCCGCCCGCGTTCATCAAACGCAAGAAGGACATCCCGCGCGGACAGGCGGCCTACCGCAAGCTCAACCAGATCGCGATGCGGCTGCTTGAGCGCGATGCACTGCTGGTGAGCTGCTCGTGCTCCTATCATCTGGGCGCCGACGAGCTGCTGGGACTGATCCAGTCGGCGGCCCGGCACACCAGCCGCTTCGTGCAGGTGATCTACAGCGGCGGCCAGGCGTTCGATCATCCGGTGCACCCGGCCATCGAGGAAACGCGCTATCTGAAGGCGTTTTTCTGCCGGGTCACGCGCGAGTGAGGCACGAGTGAAGTGCGCGATGGCATTGGGCCGGCGGCCCGCGGACACGCTCGCGTCAGCAGCAATGGGCGCAACCCGGTAGAATTCCTGGATGCTGCGCTATCCCAACATCGATCCGATCGCCCTGAACGTCGGACCTGTGCACATCCACTGGTACGGGGTCATGTACCTGGTGGGTTTTGCGGCGGCCTGGTGGCTCGCACGCCGCCGCGCCTTCCAGCCAGGCTCGAGCTGGACGGCGGCCGACGTGGACGATTTTCTGTTCTACGCGATGCTCGGCGTGATTCTTGGCGGCCGCATTGGGTACGTATTGTTCTATGGCATGCCGCTGTGGCGCGGCGACTGGTTGTACCCGCTCAAGATCTGGGAAGGCGGCATGTCATTCCATGGCGGCATGCTCGGGGTTCTGGCGGCAGCCTGGATCTTCGGCCGGCAGCGCGGTCGTCACGCCTTCGACGTCTACGACTTTGCCGCGCCGCTGCCCGGCGTCGGGCTGTTCTTCGGCCGCCTTGGTAATTTTATCAACGGTGAGCTGTGGGGCCGGCCCACCGACGTGCCCTGGGCAATGCTGGTGCCCGATCCGAACGGCGGTGCGCCGGTCGCGCGCCATCCATCCCAGCTGTACGAGGCGATACTCGAAGGCCTGGTGCTGTTCACGATCATGTGGTGGTTCACCAGTCGCCCGCGACCGCGCTATGCGCCGTCGGGACTGTTCCTGATCTGCTATTCGATCGCGCGCATCCTGGTCGAATTCGTGCGCGAGCCCGATGTCGGTATCGGCTATCTGGCGTTTGGCTGGCTCACGATGGGCCAGCTGCTGTCGCTGCCGATGCTGCTGCTGGGCATCGGGCTGTGGGTCGCGGCCTACCGCCGACCTACCCCTACCGGTAATTTCGCGGCGGCGCAATGAGAGCGTACCTGGAGCTGATGCGCGCGGTGCGCGAACGCGGCGTTCGCAAGCACGATCGTACAGGTACCGGGACCCTGTCATTGTTCGCGCAGCAGCTGCGTATCGACCTGGCGAGCGGCTTTCCGCTGCTCACTACCAAGAAGATCCATCTGCCGTCGGTGATCTACGAGTTGCTGTGGTTCCTGCGCGGCGACACCAACGTGCGTTTCCTGCGCGAACATGGCGTGACCATCTGGGACGAATGGGCCGATGAACGTGGCGAGCTCGGTCCGGTGTACGGCAAGCAATGGCGCAGCTGGGGTGCGGCCGATGGGCGGCAGATCGATCAGGTCAGCGCCACGGTGCAGCAGCTTCGTACCAATCCGGATTCGCGCCGCATGCTGGTCAGCGCCTGGAATGTCGGCGAACTCGAGCAGATGGCGCTGGCACCATGCCATGTGCTGTTCCAGTTTTATGTTGCGTCGGGAAGACTGTCGTGCCAGCTGTATCAGCGCAGCGCCGATGTTTTTCTCGGCCTGCCGTTCAATATCGCCTCCTATGCGCTGCTGACCTGCATGTTTGCGCAGCAGTGCGAGCTTATACCGGGCGAGTTCATCTGGACCGGCGGCGATTGCCACCTGTATCTGAACCACCTGGAACAGGCCGACCTGCAGCTCTCGCGCACGCCGCTGCCGGCGCCGCAGCTGCGGATCCGGCGCCGGCCGGCGAGCATCTTTGATTACGAGTACGAGGATTTCGAGTTCATGAATTATCAGTTCCATCCGGCGATCCGCGCGCGTGTCGCCGTATGAGTCCACGCGGAAGGAAACCAGGCCGCGCCAAGCGGCCGCAGCAGCGCGCTGCGCGGTGCAACCCCACTGTGGCCGCGATCCAGGCGCGACCGGCAATGATGCGTGTGCGCCGCTCGCGCGTTCATGGCCGCGGCGTGTTCGCCGTGCGCCGAATCCGCAAGGGCACGCGAATCATCGAGTACCTGGGCGACCGGATGTCGCACCGGCAGGCCGATCTGCGCTACGAGCATAAACACATCAGCGACAATCACACATTCCTGTTCATCGTCGACCGCAGCGTGGTGATCGACGGCGGCTCCAATGGCAATGATGCGCGCTTCATCAACCATTCCTGCGATCCGAACTGCGAGTCGTTGACCGAGGATCGGCGCGTTTTCATCGAGGCCATCCGCACCATTCAACCGGGCGAGGAAATCGTCTACGACTATCAGATCGGGCGCGATCGCGCCGATCCGCCGAACGTCGATGAGATCTTTGCCTGCCGCTGCGGCGCCGGGCAATGCCGCGGCTCGATGCTGTGGCCGCCCAAGCGCAAGCTGCGCGGCGAGCGACGCGCTGCGCGGCGAGTCACACCGAGCGCCAAGAAACGCAGCGCACACGCCGGGAAGAGGGCGTGAAGACTCCGCGCCTGTCGTCCGCGGCCGTAGTCGGCGCGATGGGCGTGGTTTACGGCGACATCGGCACCAGTCCGCTGTATGCGCTCGAGGCATCGCTCACGGCTGCCGGCGCGCCGACCGACCGCATGGCCGTGCTGGGCGTGCTGTCGCTGATCTTCTGGAGCCTGCTGGTGGTAGTCACGCTCAAGTACGTGGTGCTGATCATGCGCGCCGATAACGAGGGCGAGGGCGGCATCCTGTCGTTGTTTGCCCTGGTGCAGCGAACGCTGGCCGCGGGCAATCGCTGGCAGCG
This sequence comes from Steroidobacteraceae bacterium, assembly GCA_035601675.1. Lineage (GTDB taxonomy): Bacteria > Pseudomonadota > Gammaproteobacteria > Steroidobacterales > Steroidobacteraceae > FEN-1191. The sequence continues at coordinate 4,026 of DATNNU010000053.1, forward strand.
GGTGATCGTGATGCTGGCAGCTCTCGGCGCGGCGCTGTTTTACTGCGATGCATTGATTACGCCGGCTATCTCGGTGCTGAGCGCAGTGGAAGGGCTGCAGAATCTGAGTCCCGACACCGGGCGCGCCGTGGTGCCGGTGACGCTGATCATCATGATCGCGCTGTTTGCGATACAAAGTCGCGGTACGGAACGCGTCGGCCGTCTGTTCGGCCCGATCATGCTGGTGTGGTTCCTGGTACTGGCGGTGTCGGGATCGGCGGCACTGCTGAAGAATCCTTCGGTGCTGGCGGCAATGAGCCCGTCGTATGCGCTGCTGCTGCTGGGGCAGCGGCCGGGCCTGGCGCTCGGGATCCTCGGCGGCGTGTTTCTGGCAATGACCGGCGGCGAAGCGCTGTATGCCGACATGGGTCACTTCGGCAAGAAGCCGGTGCGGGTCGCCTGGTTTACCCTGGTGTGGCCGGCACTGGTGATAAACTACTTCGGCCAGGGGGCGATGATCCTGATCGATCCCGCCGCGGCGCACCTGCCGCTCTACCAGCTGATGCCGGCGAGCGTGATGCCGCTTATGGTGCTGCTCGCGACCGCGGCCACGATCATCGCTTCGCAGGCGACGATCACCGGTGCATTCTCGGTCACGCGCCAGTGCATCCAGCTCGATCTGCTGCCGCGCCTTCGTATCACGCAGACCTCGGCGCACGAACACTGCCAGATCTATGTACCGGTGGTGAACTGGTTCGTGCTGATCGCGGTGTGCCTGTTCGTGCTGACGTTCCGCACCTCGGCGGCGCTGGGCGCTGCTTATGGCGCCGCGGTCGCCGGCACCATGTTCATCACCACGCTGCTCGGCATGCAGCTCGCGGTCTCGCAATGGCGCTGGCGGCGATGGCAGGTCGCGGGCGTGTTCGGCCCGCTGATGTGCGTCGACCTGGTGTACCTGATCGGCAACATGACCAAGTTCACCGAGGGAGCCTGGGTGCCGCTGACGCTGGCGGTGATGATGTTCAGCCTGTTCATGGTCTGGCGCAGCGGACGGCGGCTGTTGCGCAGCGCACTGCGCGCGGTCGCGGTGCCGCTGTCGCAGCTGCCCAAGCTGCTCGAGGGAGTCGCCCGGGTGCCCGGTACAGCGGTATTTCTCGCCAGCGACCCGATGTACGTGCCGACGGCGCTGCTGCGCAATCTGGAGCACAATCATGTCGCGCACCAGCGCATCGTGTTCCTGAACATGGATATCGCACGCGCCCCACGCCAGGATCCAGCGGATCGCGTGCGCATTGAAATGTTGATGCCCGAGGTGTACGCGGTGACCGCGCGGTTTGGATTCATGGAGACCCCGGACGTCAGCCTGGCGCTCAAGCAATGCCGCGCCCGCGGGCTGAAGCTGTTCGCGCAGGACTGCTCATTCTTCCTCGGCTGGCACCTAGTGGTGCCGCGACCGCGCGGCGGTTATGAAGGCCTGCGTCGACGCCTGTTTGCGTGGATGCAGCGGCGCAGCGCGCAGGCCGCGGAGTTTTTTCGTATGCCGGAGCGGCGCGTGATCGTGCTGGCAACACAAGTCGAGCTCTGACAGTGGCCGCGCCGCGCGTTGCGCTGGTGGTCGCGATGGCCGACAACGGCGTGATCGGCAAAGATGGCGGCCTGCCCTGGCAGCTGCCGGACGATCTCAAGTACTTCAAGGTCGTGACGTTCGGCAAGCCGGTGCTGATGGGGCGGCGCACCTTCGATTCGATCGGTAAAGCACTGCCGGGCCGGCGCAACCTGGTGATGAGCCGCACCGGGTCTGGATCCGCGCCCGGCATTGAATACGTTCGCAGCGTCGAGCAGGCGCGCTCGCTCGCGGCCGGCACCGCGGAACTGTGCGTGATCGGCGGCGCCGAGGTCTATGCGCTGGCGCTGCCGCTGGCGACGCGCATCTATCTCACCCGAGTACACGCGGACGTGGCGGGCGATGTCCATTTCCCGCTGCGCGATTTTTCGGGCTGGCGCGAGAGCGATTCGGTGCCGCACGCGGCCGATAATCGGCATGCCTATGCGATGAGCTTTCTGACCCTGGAGCGCTGCTGAGCTGTGCTGATCGCGATCAGTAGGCGGTCAGCATCATTCCCGTCTGCGGCGTGATTGCCGCGCCGGCGGCACCGGCAAACTGCACCGGCACCGACTCGGCGTACATGCCGGCATTTCGAATGACCGCGAAATGCAGGTGCGGACCGGTGGACAGGCCGGTGTTGCCGGAGTCCGCAATGTACTGTCCCCGGCGCACGCTCTGGCCCGGCTGCACGCGAATGGATTCCCAATGCAAGTGTGCGTAGATGCCAATGGTGCCGTCGTCGTGCAGGATTTCCACTGTATTGGCCTGGTCCAGCATCGCCGGATCGGCTGCACCGCGAAAGGAATCGTGACGCACGTTGATGACGGTGCCTTCCCTCGCGGCATAGATCGGCGTGCCATCCGGTACCGCTATGTCCACCGCGTACTCGGTGTCCGGCGTGTCATGAGTAGAGCGCAGCGGATACGCCTGCGATACCTTGAAGGTGGCTCCCAAGGCAAAGGGAACGCGATAGGATTCGCGCGGTCTATGCGTTGCCCCGGGTGTGCCGAGCACGGCGCGCCAGGAAAAATGAAAGCCGACGACACTCGAGCCGGTATAAGGCGCGGTCAGTAGCTCCTGCCGTGAGTGCGGCTGCAGGTCGGCATGATAGGTGCCCGCAGAGGCAGCTGCGTCAGCCTTGTCCGGTAGAGCCGGTAGCGAGACATTGCCGGCACTGTCGATGCGCAGTGCATACTCCGCTTCACAGGCACAGTCGTTGATGGCCGATAGTCTCAACTGCCCGCCATCAACGCTCTGCTCCACCGTGATACGCGGCGCCCTGGCTTCCAGATCGACAGCCATGGTTTCGGCTTTGGCGCCGGCGGGCGGTTGACGATCGGTGTATACCCAGGCGCCGCTGGCATCCCGATACTTATACAAAGACTGTGCATGCAGCACACCGCCGCAGGTCGCCAGCGCCAGATAAATCGAGCATGACACGGCGCGAAGCCGGCGCGACATCGACAACACGCTACTCGCCGCACGGCTGTTCCATCGCCTGCTTTGCGGCCGCTTCATGGCGACGGCGTCAGTCCGCGATACTCCAGCAGCGGCGCGATGTCCGGCGGCCCGCCGAAGAATTGCTGAAACATCTTCTGCGGATCCTCGGTGCGTCCGCGCGAGAGAATCATCGTGCGCAGATAGTCGCCATTGGCGCGCGTCAAGCCGCCGTGGCGCTGCAGCCATGCGCCGGTATCGCGCGCCAGCACCTCGCTCCACAGGTAAGCGTAGTAGCCGGCGGAGTAGCCGCCGGAAAAAATGTGCAGAAAGTAGGGCGAATGATAGCGCGGCGGTACCGGCCGGTAGGCGAGGCCGTGTGTCTTCAGTGCTGCGGCCTCAAAGCTCATGACCTGATCCGCCCGTGGCGACTGCGCGGCGTCGATCTGGTGCCAGGCCTGATCGATCGTAGCCGCCTCAATGTATTCGGTGGTGAGGTAGCCCTGATCGAAATTCTGCGCCGCCAGTACCTTGTCGAGCAATGCCGGCGGCATAGGCTCGCCGCTCTGGTAGTGATGCGCAAAGTTCGCCAGCACGGCGGGATCGCGCGCCCACATTTCATTGTATTGCGAAGGGTATTCGACGAAATCGCGCGGCACATTAGTGCCCGATAGCAGCGGGTATTCGACGTTTGAAAGCATGCCGTGCAGGGCGTGGCCGAATTCGTGGAACAGGGTCCTCACCTCGGCGAAGGTCAGCAGCGTGGGCGCACCCGCCGCCGGTCGCGGGATATTGAGGTTGTTGACCACGACCGGTTTCAACCCGAACAGCTTCGACTGCGCGACGAAAGTATTCATCCACGCGCCGCCCTGCTTGTTGTCGCGCGCGTAGTAATCCGCCAGGAACAGAGCCAGCGGCGAGCCGTCGGCGTCGAACACTTCGAACACCCGCGTCTCGCTCTGATAGGCCGGCAGATCGTGACGCTCCTGGAAACTCAGGCCATACAGTTGGTGCGCGACATGGAACAGCCCATCCTGCACAACGCGGTTGAGTTCGAAATACGGCTTGACCTGCGCCACGTTGAAATCGTATTTCACCTTACGCAGCTGTTCCGAGTAGTAGTCCCAGTCCCAGGGTTGCAGTGTGAAGCTCTTGCGATGGGCAGCTGCGGCCTGCGCATCGATCAGCCGCTGGATCTGCGCCGCCCGCTGGCGGGCGCGGCGCAGGGCCGCGCTGGCAATCTGACGCAGCATCGCGTCGACCGCCTGCGCATTCCCGGCGGTCTCGTCCTGCAATACATAGGCGGCATGATTCGGATAGCCGAGCAGCGTTGCGCGCTGGGCGCGCAGCCGCACGAACTGCGCGATGATTGCGGTGTTATCGTTGCTGCCGCCGATGGCGCGCGCGATTGAGGCCTGATAGATCCGCCGCCGCAGCTGGCGGTTCTTGATCTGTGCCAGCGCCGGCTGCGTGGTCGTATTCTGTAGCGCAATCAGCCATTTGCCGGGGAGGCCGTGGGCCTCGGCGGCATCGGCCGCAGCGCCGATCTGCGGCGCGGACAAACCCTTGAGCTCAGACTCGCGTTCGACCACGACCGCGGCGTCGCGCGAAGACTTCAGAACATTTTGACGGAATTGTGTCGTCAGCGAGGACAGCTGTTGGTTGAAGTGGCGCAGCTGGGTTTTGTCGGCATCGGACAGTCGCGCGCCGGCGCGCACGAATTGGCTGTAATAGCGCTCGAGCAGCTGCAGCGATTCCGGCTCGAGGTTTAACTGCGTGCGCTGGGCGTAGAGCACATCGATTCTGGCGAACAGGGTCGGATCGAGGTGTATGGCATCGTCATGCGCGCTCAGCAGTGGGGCCATCTCGGTTTCGATCTTCAGCGTCTCCTCGTCGCCATTGGCGTTGTTGAGATTGAAGAATACGGTCGCGACCCGATCGAGCAGGCGGCCGCAGCGCTCGAGCGCGACCACCGTGTTTGCAAACGTCGGCGCGTCCGGGTTGTGCGCGATGGCGTCGATTTCGACGCGCTGCGCCGCCATGCCGTCCACAAAGGCGGGCCGGTAGTCAGCATCGTGAATACGATCAAACGGCGGCAGCTGGTAGGGCAGGCTGCTCGGCTGGGCAAATGGGTTATCCGGGCTCATCGCGCCGGCACCGGATGCGGCCATGGCTGCCGAAGCACCGGCGTGCGCGAGCCACGCGATCAAAAGACTCGCACCCGGTAGCCATCGGGCCTGGAACGTCTGGCTGTGCTGGCGCATGCGAGATTATCGTCATTCATAGGCTTGCGGCGCCGGCGGATGGTATCGCGAAACGGCGGCGAAATCGCCCGGACCGTCAAACGGTGTCTGCATCCTGAAAAGTGGCGTCGCAA
>DATNNU010000054.1:0-5000 GCA_035601675.1 Steroidobacteraceae bacterium
GCGAAGGCGAAGCCTTGCTGAGCCACGCGCAGCGCGTGCGCGCCGCTGCCGCGGGCGGTCCGGTGACGCTGACCGGCGAGCCGGCAAGCCTTCCGCATTGGCGCGCGCTGTGCGAGCTGGCGCTGACCGAGCAGGGCTGGAGAAAGCGCTTTACGATCCGCGAGGGCTTCGAGCGCGACGACAGGCCGATGAAAACCCGCGTCAGCGCGTGGATCGATGCGCTCGATCGTCTGCCCGGGGCACTGGCCGCCTGCAGCGCGGTGCGCGCGCTGCCCGACCACCGGCTCGACGCCGCCGATCGCGAGGCGCTGGAAGCCCTGGCGCTGCTGCTGATCCGTGCGGCCGCCGAACTGCAGCTGGTGTTTGCCGCCGGCGCCGGGGTCGACTATGCCTACGTCGCCGCCGCCGCCCGCCAGGCGCTGACCGAGCAGGGCGCGCCGAGTGATTTCGCGCTGCGTGCCGGCGGCGCGCTGCGCCACATCCTGGTCGATGAGTTTCAGGACATCTCGTACGATCAGTTCGCGCTGCTGCAGGCGCTGACAGCAGGCTGGGAGCGCGGCGATGGCCGTACGCTGTTCGTGGTCGGCGATCCGATGCAGTCGATCTACCAGTTTCGCGAGGCCGAAGTCGGTCTGTTCCTGCGGGCGCGCGATTACGGCGTCGGCGAGATCGGGTTCGAAGCGCTGCAACTGCGTCGCAATTTCCGATCGAGCGCGCCGCTGATCGCGTGGGTGAACGAGCACTTCTCGCGTCTGTTCCCCGCCGATGATGACGCGCGGCGGGCGGCCATTCGTTATCTGCCATCGGTGCCGGCGGCGCTGGCAGCCGACGAGGGCGACGCCGCTGCGCTGCTGCATCGCTTTCCGGCCGGGGATCTGGCTGCCGAAGCGCAGTGCGTGGTCGACATCGCGCGTGCGGCACGCGAGCGCAATGGCGCGGCCTCGATCGCCGTTCTGGTCGCGAGCCGCGAGCACGTGGCGCTATCGGTGGTGCAACTGCGCGCCGCAGGATTCACATTGCGCGGCGTGGATCTCGAGCGGCTGCGTGACCGGCCGGCAATCCGGGATCTGGCGGCATTGACGCGCGCGCTGCTGCACGCGGCCGATCGCAGCGCCTGGCTGGCGCTGCTGCGCGCGCCGTGGTGCGGCTTGATGCTGGCCGAACTCGAGGCACTGCTGTCCGGGGCTGACGGCGACCTGTTCATGTGGTTGCAGGCCCGTGTGCAGGCGCCGCCCGATCAATCCGATCGGCCCAAGCAACCCGATGAGCCCGCGGCAGCGATGCAGCAGCGGCTGGCGCGTCTGTGCGCGGCGCTGGCGCCGGCCATGCGCGGAGCGGAACGCGGACTGCCGCTGTGGCAGCGCGTGGAGCGCTGTTGGCTGCGTCTTGCGGGCCCGGCGGTGTATCGCAGCGACGTCGACCGGCTCGACGCGCATCGCTTTATCGATGCGCTGGCGCTGCACGATGAGCCGGATCGGCTGGTGGGGGAGGCGCTCGGCGAGCTTACTGAGCGACTGTACTCGGGCGCGCCGCCGCAGCCCGGCGCGATTGAACTGATGACGGTGCACGCGGCCAAGGGCCTGGAATGGGACGTGGTGATTGTGCCCGGGCTCGGCCGTAAGACCGCCGTCGACCGCGATCCGCTGCTGCACTGGATCGAGTTGCCGCGCGCGAGCGAGGGTACGGATCTGCTGCTGGCGCCGATTCGCGCCACCGAACAGGAGGCGCGCGGTTCACTGGCCGGCTACATCAAGCGCCTGCGGCGCGAACGCGAGCGCCTCGAGCGCGTGCGGCTGCTGTATGTGGCGGCCACGCGTGCACGCCGTGCACTGCATCTGCTCGCTGCCGTGCCGCAGCCGGCGAGCCCGGATGAGGATCCGGCACCGCCGCGCGGTTCGCTGCTGGAGATCCTCTGGCCGGCGATCGGCCGGCAATGGCTCGCGTTGGCGCCGGCGCTCGGCGCGCCGGCAGTCATCGGCGCGGACGCAACGCCGCCGTCGCTGTGGCGTCTGCCGGCGCAATGGTCGATTCCAGCACCGCCCGCGGCTCCGCCTGTGCGGCGGCTGGCGCTCGGATCGCCCACCTCAAGCGATGCGCCGGAGTACCGATGGGTCGGTTCGACCGCGCGCGCCATCGGCACCATCGTGCACGCTGAGCTGCATCGCCTGGCGGCAGGCGCGGCGTTGCCGGCGTCCGCGGCGCCGTCGATGGCGAGCGAGCGCTACGGCGACTGGCTGGCCGAGCTCGGTGTGGCCCCGGACGAGCACCGGCACGCGATCGGGCGGGTGCAGGAGGCGCTCGAGCGCACGCTCGCCGATGCGCGCGGGCGCTGGCTGTTGTCCAGCGCGCACGTTGAGGCGCGCAGCGAGTGGCGATTGACCGGATTGCATCAAGGCCGCGTGGTCAATGTGATCATCGATCGCATGCTGGTGGACGAGATCGGACAGCGCTGGATCGTCGATTTCAAGACCAGCACGCACGAGGGCGGCGCCGAGCGCGAATTCATCGACAGCGAAGCCGAACGCTATCGGCCGCAAATGCAACGCTATGCGGCGCTGGCCAAGCAGCTGGGCGGCGAGCCGGTGCGCTTGGCGCTGTATTTTCCGCTGCTCGGCGTGTTCCGCGAGCTCGATTCAGCGACGTCCTGAGCTCACAGCGTGCCGGCGAGCGAGAACGCGCGCCGGCCTTGCGCATCGAGCGGCCCCAGCAGCTGCAGCACCTGCGTCAGATCCGCGCTCGCCTCGGGCCTCGAGGCGACGCTGCCTTCCAACTCATAGCTTCCGGTGGGGGATAATTGCAGCACACCGATCACCGACAGCGGCCCGTTCAGGTCGCGTAGTTGCCCGACTATCGGTGCGTTCTGGTTCGGCGGCGCAAACTGCAGCTCGAAGCTGCCCAGATCGGCGGCAGGATTTTCGATACGAAGCTGCTGCAGTTCGATCCTGCCTTGCACCGCGACCAGGTGTCCGCCTTGCAGGCGTGCGCTGTCGATGGCCAGCTGCATCGTGCCGCGGGTTCCGGCCGGGACCAGGCCCGCGCCGCCCGGCATGGCGACAGTCGCCGCCAGCGCGGTGATCGCCACAGCGCCATTGGGCGCCAGCTCCACCTGCGCATGACCGCGGGCGGCGGGATCCTCGCTCGCCAGATCGGCCGCGAGGCGCAGGCGCAGCAGCGCGGCCCGATGCAGCGTCCATGACAAACCCGAGACCGCCACTGCGCCAACGCGTAGCTGCTCGCAGCTACCGCTCCAGATGGTCCCGGCGGGCGAGGCGCAGGCGACATCCGCCGGCAGCATGGACAGCAGCAGACGCGCCGGCAGGCGCAGCAACACGGTGGCAAGAAATACCACCACCACCAGGATGAGCGCGGCTCGCAACGATCAACCCGCGTGCAGTACCAGTGTGGCGGTGACGTTGCCGCTGCCTTTGCCGGCGTCGATGGTCGCGGAATCGACCCGCACCCCGTAACGTTCGCGCAACTGCGACAGCCACGCGACCAGCGTATCGAACGGCGTCTGATCGAGCCGCACGTTCAGGCCGCCATCGCCGCTCGGCTGGCTGCCGACCAGACTCCTGGCAAGGCCCGATTCACGCGCGGAGCGATCGACTAGCACCACCAGCGACTCGCGCAGCGGCGGCGGGGCGTTACCCTGCAATCCTGCAAGCTGCGGCGCCATGGCCCGCAGCCACTGCAGATCGTCACGCTTGCGTTCGACGCGCTGCTCGACCGCGGCGACGCTACGCTGCAGCGGCAACACCGTGGCCACGATGATCAGCAGCACGGCGGCCGCGGCGCCGAACAGCACCATCCGCCGTTCGCGCGGCTCCAGGCGCTGCAGATATTGCGTCACGCGTTCGATCATCGTGCGTGTCTCGCGCTGCTGGCAGTGCCGCCGGGGCGCATCTGAATGCGTCCCTCGTAGGCCGAGCCGGCGGCGGAGCCGGAAGTCAGCTCGGCCTGCCAGCCGCCGTTGCGCAGCGCCTGATCGACACGCTCGAGGCTGGCGGCGTCGCCGGCCTTGAGTTTCAGATCCAGTCCGCCTTCACGATAACTCAGTGCCTGTACCGATGTGCCATTGACGCCGCTCACCGCCTGCGCCAGCGCAGCCAGCGCCGAGAGCAGTCCGGAGCCGCCCGATTGGCTTTGCGCCGACAGCAGGCGCTGCTCGACACGCGAGCGCACCGCGCCGGTACCGGGATCCCCGGGGATTGCACGTCGGGCCACATTGCCGATGGCCTCATCGAGCGCTCGCTCGCTGCGCTGCTGCTGCAGAAGCTCCAGCGACAACCCGCCGATGTGCACCGCGAACAGCGCCACCGCCAGTACCGCCGCCAGCCGCCAACGCCGCCAGTCGCTGCCAAACGTATTCTTGAGCGCGAAGTCGCCGGCGAGAAGATTGATGTAATGGCCCGCCGCCAGCTGCGGCGCCAGCAGCGGCAGCGGTCCGGCATTGAGCAGTTGTACCTTGAGACTGGCGCAGCGCCCACGCAGTGCCTCGGCCGCGCTCGAGTGCCGATTCCAGTCCTGCGGCGTGGCATAGACGATCAGGTTGTCTTCGGCGAGCGTCGGGCCGAGCGAGGCTTCGAGCGCGGCAGCCATGTCATCCGCCGGCAACGCCAGCGGTGTCTGGCCGGCGCGGCGCACGCTGAGCGTATCGCCGTCGATCATGACCACCGTATGACCGGGATTCTCAGGCAGCAACCCGGCCTCGCCGCACACCACCGCCGGCGCCAGCCCTTCGGCAGCGAGCGCCGAGAGCCACTGCGCCATCAGTGTTCGCGTCACCACCGCCACCGGCGTACGACCGCTGTGCTCATCGCGCGTGCCGACCGCGAAATGCAGCGTCTCGATATCGGCGGCGAGCTGCTCCTCGAGCGCGAACGGCGCGATCTGTTGCGGGCGCACGCCGCTCTTCTGCGGCAATTCGACCTCGGTCGTCAGCACATCGCTGCTCGGCACAATGGCAGCGATGCGCCGGCCGCCGGCCTCGCCGGCGGCCT
>DATNNU010000055.1:0-2981 GCA_035601675.1 Steroidobacteraceae bacterium
CGACTCGGTGGCCGATCGCTATGATCTGATGAACGACCTGATGTCGGCCGGAACGCATCGGCTGTGGAAGCAATTCATGCTGTCGCTGACCGGACTCGCCCCCGGCGAGCGGGCGCTGGATATCGCGGGGGGTACGGGCGATATCGCCGCCGGGCTGGCACGCCAGGTCGGCAAGTCGGGGCTGGTGGTGCTGGCCGACATCAACGCCAACATGCTGCGGCACGGCCGCGACCGGCTCACCGACCGCGCCGTGGTAGCCAACGTCCAGTACGTCCAGGCCGACGCCGAGCGCCTGCCGTTTGCGGATCGCAGCTTCGACTGCCTGACGATCGGCTTCGGACTGCGCAATGTCACCGACAAGGCGGCCGCGCTGGCGTCGATGCAGCGGGTGCTCAAACCCGGCGGACAGCTGCTGGTGCTCGAATTCTCGCAGCCGGTGCTACCGGCCCTGAGCCGTCTCTACGACCTGTATTCGTTCACTGTACTGCCCTGGCTGGGACGCGCGGTCGCCGGCGACGCCGAGAGTTACCGCTACCTCGCGGAATCCATTCGGCGGCATCCGGACCAGCAGGGATTGATTGAGCTGATGAAAACCGCCGGCCTGGAGAGTTGCCGCTACCACAACCTCATGGGTGGCATCGTGGCCGTGCACCGCGGCTACCGGTATTGATGATGGCAGCGGCGGCCGATGTCGTGATCGAGCGCCTGCTCGACCGGGCGGTGGCGCGAGCGATGGCCGATTCTCCCCGTGCCGCGGGGCTCATCGCCGCTCTTCAGGGACGCCGGCTGGGGATCGAGGTCAGCGGCACGCCGTGGAGCAGCGTGATCGAGTCCACCGGCCGCACGCTCAAGGCTTACCGCGCCGGCCACGCCGACCGGCACGCGGATGCGAGGATCGTCGGCGCGCCGCTGTCACTGCTGGCACTCGCCGGCGCCGACGCGCAGGCGGTGATTCAGCGCGGCGACGTGCGGATCGAAGGCGACGCCGAGATCGCGCAGCAATTTCAAGAACTCGGGCTGCTGCTTAGACCCGACCTGGAGGCCGGCATGGCGCGGGTGCTCGGCCGCAGCGGCGCGCACATCGCGCTGCGCGCCATGCGCGTCGCCGTCGACTGGACGCGCGCGGCCGCCTGGACCTCGGTTCGAAATGTCGCCGAGTACCTGGCGCACGAGAGTGGCGATCTGGTGTCGCGGCCCGAATCTGCACACTACCTGCGCGGCGTAGATCAGTTACGCGATCAGCTCGATCGCATCGACGCGCGGCTGCAGCTCATCGAGCAGCGCGCGCGCGTCCTCGCCGGCGGCCCGGACCCACCCTGATGGTGCCACCCTGATGCGGCTGCGCGTTCTCGCCAGACTGATCCAGATCGAACGGGTGCTGGTGCGTCATCGGCTGGATGATCTTGTACGCGCGACGCATCTTTATCGGCCGCTGCGGTTCGTATTTTTCGTCTCGCCCTGGACCTGGTTCCAGCGCGGCTCGGACCGGACACGCGGCGCGCGGCTGCGGCTTGCGCTCGAAGAGCTCGGCCCGATGTTCGTCAAGTTCGGCCAGGCGCTGTCGACCCGGCGTGACCTGCTGCCCGCCGACATCGCCGACGAGCTGGCCAAGCTGCAGGACAAAGTGCCGCCGTTCCCGGGCGCGGTCGCGCGCGCAATGATCGAGACCTCCTACGGCGAGCCGCTCGACACGCGACTGCGGGAATTCGAGGAAACCCCGCTCGCCGCCGCATCGATCGCGCAGGTGCACGCGGCCAAGCTCGCCGACGGCCGCGATGTGATCGTCAAGGTGCTGCGGCCCGGCATGAAGGCGACCATCGCGCTCGACCTCGAAGTGCTCTACACGATCGCCGGCATGGCGGAGCGCTGGTGGACGCAGAGCCGCCGCCTCAAGCCGCTCGAGATCGTTCGCGAATATGAGAAAACCATAATCGACGAACTTGATCTGATGCGCGAGGCCGCGAACGCATCTCAGCTCAAGCGCAATTTCGCCGGCTCGCCCTTGTTGTACGTGCCCGAAATCTACTGGGATCAGTGCCGCAACGACGTGCTGGTAATGGAGCGCATTCACGGAATTCCGATCGGCGATATCGCGCGGCTGCGCGAGCTCGGCACCGACTTCCGGCGCCTGGCGGAGAATGGCGTCGAAATCTTTTTCACCCAGGTGTTCCGCCACAATTTTTTCCACGCCGATATGCATCCGGGAAACATCTTCGTGCTGCTCGACGATCCGGCGCGGCCGCGCTACGCCGCGGTGGATTTCGGCATCGTCGGTACGCTCGACCTGCGCGATCAGCGCTACCTGGCGGAGAATTTCCTGGCGGTGTTCGATCGCGATTACCGTCGTGTCGCGACCTTGCATGTGCAGTCCGGCTGGGTACCGTCCGATACCCGCGTCGATGAGATGGAATCGGCGGTGCGCACGATCTGCGAACCGATCTTCGATCGGCCGCTGCGGGAGATCTCCTTCGGCACCGTACTGCTGCGGCTGTTCGAGGCACTGCGGCGTTTCGACGGCCAGATCCAGCCGCAATTGCTGCTGCTACAGAAGACCCTGCTGAATGTCGAGGGCCTGGGACGCCAGCTGTATCCCGATCTCGATATCTGGCAGACCGCGAGCCCGGTACTGCGGCGCTGGATGCGCGAGCGCATCAGCCCGCGCAACGTGCTGCGCGAGCTGCGTCGCGGCCTGCCCGACGCGCTCGAGATCCTCAAGGCACTGCCGCCATTGACCAAGCGCGCCATCGAGCAGGCGCAGGACGACAAGCTGCGCCTGGCGCTCGATACGCGCGCGCTCGACCAGCTGCGCGCGGCGCTCACCGAGCAGAGCCGTCGCAGCGACCGCATCCTGATCGGCGCCGTACTGGTGCTCGCTGCCGTGCTATGGTTCGGCTTGCGGCTCTACCCGCGGTGGTTTGGATTGCTGATCGGCGCGGCGGGATTGATCAGCTGGGTATCGGCGCGGCTACAACGACGAATCT
>DATNNU010000056.1:0-3554 GCA_035601675.1 Steroidobacteraceae bacterium
CGCCGCCGCCGCCGATCCGCGAGCGACTGACCGCAGGCGGGGTGACCGTGTACGTGGCCGAACCGGTCGGCTCCTGAGCTGATCGCCGGCTGCGACCGCGCCGCTCTCAGCCCACCCTCGCGCTGCCGCAGGTGATTTTCGCTTGCCAACATTTGAAGCGCAATATAGTCTAAAACGAAACTGCAGCCTTTCGGTGCAGACGCCCGTTCGCAGTGGGGGCTGGCTTGGATTCTGGCAGGGCGTTCGACCTTCTGATCGTCGGCGGCGGTATCAACGGAGCGGGCATAGCCCGCGACGCAGCCGGCCGTCACCTGCGCGTCATGCTGGTGGAGCAGGCCGGACTCGCCCATTTCACGTCCTCGGCCAGCACCAAATTGATCCACGGCGGCTTGCGATACCTGGAGTACCTGCAGCTGCGTCTGGTTCGCGAGGCGCTCAGGGAGCGCGAACGGCTGCTGTCGATCGCCCCGCACCTGGTCAGCCGCGCCACGTTCGTACTGCCCCACCAGCGCCACCTGCGGCCGGCATGGCTGCTGCGCCTGGGTCTGCTTGGATACGATGCCCTCGCGCCCGGAAGCAGCCTGGAGCGCTCACGGGCTGTTCGCTTCACGAGATCCGAGCTCGGGCAGCCGCTGCAAGCGACCCTGCTCAAGGGATTCACCTACGCTGACTGCACGGTGGACGACAGCCGGCTGGTCGTTCTCAATGCCAGGGACGCCTACGAGCGGGGCGCTGACATCCGCGTCGGCCACCGGCTGCTGCGGGCGATGCGCATCGGCACACACTGGCGCGGCCAGATCCTGGAACTGACGAGCGGCCGTAGCTACACGGTGACGGCGCGCGTGCTGGTCAATGCCGCGGGGCCGTGGATCGGCGATGTTCTCAATGAGCGCATCGGCGGCCGCAGCCAACGCGTGGTCCGGCTGGTCAAGGGCAGCCATATCGTTGTACGCCGCATGTACGCGGGCGATCAGGCCTACGTGCTGCAAAACCCGGATCGCCGTATCGTTTTCGTGATTCCCTATCAGGACGAATTCACGCTGATCGGCACTACCGACGTCGAGTGGCCGGAGCAGCCGGGCGCGGTGAGCATTTGCGTAGCGGAGATCGACTATCTATGCCGGACCGTCAACGGCTATTTCAAGCGACCCATTAGCCCGACCGATGTGGTCTGGAGCTACGCCGGAATCCGCTCGCTCTGTGACGATGCCGGCTCCAAGGCTGCGGAGCTGACACGTGATTACGCGCTGGAACTTGAGGCGCCGCCCGGACAGGCGCCGGTGTTGACCGTGTTCGGCGGCAAGATTACAACCTATCGGCCGCTGGCCGAGCATGCGCTGGCGAAGCTCGCGGCCTTTCTGCCCGGGCTGCCCGCTTGCTGGACCGCCGAACGGCCGCTGCCGGGGGGCGACTTTCCCGACGGCGGCCTGCCGGCCTACCTTGCGCAGGCGCAACGCCGCTGGCCGTTTGTGCCGGAGCGGCAGCTGCGGCGGCTGGTGCACGCCTACGGAACGCGGCTCGGGCGGCTGCTCGACGGCGTGGCGACGCGCGAGGCGATGGGCCAGGATTTCGGAGGCGGCCTGACGCAGATCGAGGTCGATCACCTGATGCGCCAAGAATGGGCCCTCAGCACAGAGGATCTGTACTGGCGCCATACCAAAACGGGTCTGCACGCGAGCGCCGCGGACCAGCAGCGGCTCGCGCAGTACCTGCACACCGCGCACCCGTTGGCGGTGCCGGCCGGCAGGCTGGCACCGTCCGGCGCCTAGGCCATCCCGTAGCTGCCGCCGATTTGATGTTGCAAAACGAACAATAACGGAGCTGCCCTGCCATGAGCCAAGCCCGGATTCTGGTGATTGACGGCAACCGCGCGGTCACACGTGAAGCGCAGGTTGCCGCCGGCGGACAGCCTTCGGGTGAAGGCTACGCGCAGGTGCTGCAGCAGCTGGCGCCGGTGGGCTGCGATATCGTGCGGCCGGCGGATGGCGAGGTGCACTTTACCGGCGGCGTTGGCCTGGCCGACTACGATGGCGCCGTCGTTACCGGTTCTGCACTCAACGTCTACGATGGCGGCGCGCACATTGAACGCCAGATCGAGCTGGCGCGCGCGGTGTTTGCCAGCGCCATACCGTTTTTCGGCAGCTGCTGGGGAATGCAGGTTGCGGTCGCCGCGGTCGGCGGCCGCGTGCGGCGCAATCCGCTGGGGCGGGAGTTCGGATTTGCGCGCCGGATCGAGCTGAGCGCGATCGGACGACAACACCCGATGTTCGCCGGGAAGCCGCCCGTTTTCGAGGCGGTCAGCGTGCACAGCGATGACATCGAGCAGCTTCCCGCCGGGGCCTTGGTGCTGGCGAGCAACGAGATGGGCGTGCAGGCAGTGGAGCTGCGTTCGGGCCCGGGGACTGTCTGGGCGGTGCAATACCACCCGGAGTACAGCTATGCGGAGATCGCCGCCACGACGCTGCGTTACGCGGATGCGCTGCTGCGCGAGGCGCTGTTCGGCAACCGCGCCGAGCTGGAACAGTTCGTCACCGAACTGCGGTTGCTGATGCAGGATCCGCACCACCGCAGACTTGCCTGGAAGCACGGGTTGGGGCCGGCCATGCAGGACGAGCGACTGAAGCTTGCCGAACTGCGCAATTGGCTGCAGCTGCAGGTCATGCCGCACTACCTGCGTCGACATTGATGTCGGGCTCGCTACGGCCGCCGTGAGCTCGCTGTCAGTCAACGCTGGGACGGCGCCGGCCCGGCCTACACCCAGGATCGGCCACGTGTTTGAGCGTTGAAGACAGGTTCGGGCGCAGTCACCCCGGTGATGCGGGGCAAGTCGGACTGACAGGATTCGGAGCGGATATTTTCACGCAGCTGAATGGCCGCAGCCGCTGAGCCTCACTTCGGCACCGACCCGTCCACGCCCTCGACATACCAGTTGATCGCCATCAGTTCATCGAGCGATAGCGATGCGCCCGCAGCGACCTTCAGCGCGCCGCTGCTGTCCCTGATCGGACCGGCAAACGGCAGCAAGCTGCCGGCGCTGATGGCCGGCTTCTTCGTTTCGAACTGGCGCGCCACATCGGCGGGCACCGCGGGATTCAATGGCGTGAGGACAACGACGCCTTCCCGGATGCCCGAGCGCGTCTGTCGATCGCCGACCCACGAGCCATCGAGAACCTTTTTTATTTCGTCAATGTAATACACGCCCCAGATCTCGGTGTTGGCGGTCAATTGCGCGTGCGGCCCGTACTTCGCCATGTTCGAATCCCAGCCAAACGCGTAGATGCCCTTTTCTTCGGCGACCTGGACCGCGGCCGGAGAGTCGGTGTTCTGGCACAGGATGTCGGCGCCCTGGGCGATCAGCGCCTCGGCCGCCTGGCGCTCCTTGCCGGGGTCGTATCAGGTATCGACCCAGATGACCTTGATATGAATGCTCGGATTGACGCTCCTGGCGCCGAGCGTGAAGGCATCGATATTGCGGATCACCTCTGGAATCGGGAATGAGCCGATGTAACCCAGGGTATCGGTCTTGGTGATTCGTCCCGCGAGCACGCCCAGCA
>DATNNU010000057.1:0-8322 GCA_035601675.1 Steroidobacteraceae bacterium
AACCTGAGTCACCGGCCGAGGCGTCCGGAATCGCACCGGGTGATCTGCTGGAGGCGATCGACGGCATGGCGGTCGATGACGTCGAGGGCTTTGCCGCACAGATTGCCCAATCGAGCCCGGGAAGCCTGCTCGCGCTGCGATTGCGCCGTGGCGGCGAGCCACGGACGCTCGAGATCAAGCTGGCCGAATGGCGTCAGCCTCGCCGTTAGGAGTGGCGCCCGGGCCCGCAGCGAGGGCCTTGCACTTGGCGGCGACGCCACCATTACCGATACGGTGAATCTGATCGTCCAACGGCGTTCGGCGCCCCTGACCTCGCGCGAGCGCGAGGTTTTGGCCCTGGTGGCTGCCGGAACCTCTAACAAGGGTATCGCGCGCGAGCTGCAGGTGTCGCCGAACACGGTGAAATTTCATATCGCGGCGATACTCGGGAAGCTCGACGCGGCCACGCGCGCCGAGGCGGTGGTCGCGGCGCTGCGACGCGGAGAACTCTCGCTATGAACACGCTGGCTGCACAGCCATACGATGCCGGCCAGGGCCAGGACGAGCAGTTGCTCGACGCCTATTCGCGCACCATTACCAGTGTCGCCGAAGCCGCCACGCCGGCGGTGGTCGCGATCCACACCCGGCGCGCGTCCGCGCCCGGCGCACAGGCCGGCAGTGCCTCGGGCTTTGTGTTCACTCCCGACGGTCTGATTCTGACCAACAGTCACGTGGTGCACGGGGCGAGCGCATTGCGCGTCGCCACGGTACGCGGCGAGGAATTCGAGGCCGACCTGCTTGGCGAGGACCCGCATACCGACACTGCACTGATCCGGGTGAGTGCGAGTATGCCGGCGGTAACCCTGGGCCGTTCACATGCGCTGCGGGTCGGACAGGTGGCGATCGCGATCGGCAATCCGCTCGGCTTCGACTGTACGGTGACCGCCGGTGTCGTGAGCGCTCTGGGCCGCTCGCTGCGCGCCAGTTCCGGGCGCCTGATCGAAGACGTGGTGCAGACCGACGCGGCGCTCAATCCGGGCAACTCGGGCGGCCCGCTGATGGACTCGGGGGCGCGCGTGATCGGCATGAATACCGCGATCATTGCCGGCGCCCAGGGAATCTGCTTCGCGATCGCGATCGACACCGTGCAGCGGGTGGCACTGGAACTGCTGCGTCACGGCCGCGTGCGACGCGCCAGCATCGGCATCGGTGGTCAGACCGTCGCCGTGCCGCAACGTTTGCGGCGTCATTTCGAATTACCGCAGGTCTCGGCGGTGCGAGTCATCAGCGTGCTCGAGGGCGGCGCCGCGGCGGCGGCCGAGATCGAATCGGGCGACCTGATCGTGCGCTTCGACGATCAATGGATCGGCGGCGTCGACGATCTGCACCGGCTGCTGATCGATTCGCGCATCGGCGCCGCGGCGCCGCTCGAGCTGCTGCGGCGCGGGCGGCGCCTGACGGTCAATGTCGTTGCGCGTGAAAGCGATGCCGGCTAGGCACCCGCGGCGCGCTCAACGCAGCGGCTCGATATCATCAAACCTGGTGTAGTCGAAATGGTCGATGCCGTCGCCGTCGGTGCTCAGGATGTCGACGTAGGTGTAATTCCAGCGCACGGCTGAAGCCGGATACTCCTGCCGCGCCATCAGGCTCTGACCGGTGGTCTCATCGGTGCCGATGACGGTCAGCAACAGAAAGGCACGCGCTGCACTCAGCGACTGCTCGGTCTCCCCGGCGAGCGGGCTGGCGCGATCGATCACATGCAGCATGGTCCATCCGAACAGGAACACCGGGTGCCGGTTGCGGATCAACGGCAGATCCTGGATGCGGCGGATGCGATACCCCTCGGGGGTGACTTCGTCGCGCAGCAGGCGCAGGCGCGCCGAGGCTTCCATCACGATATTCTGCCGCGCGTTGGCCGCGCGCAGCATCAGCGTCAGCTCGCCGTTCAGCGGCCGGACGACGACGTGACGGGCAAACAGGAAGCGCGCCGTCGGCTTCGAGAAGCGCGCGAACATCATGCCGGTGATCAGCGCCAGGCTCATCAGGCCGATGAAAATCTCGATCGCCGCGACGATATGCGCGAACGGTGTCTGCGGGTGCATATCGCCGTAGCCGACGGTCGCAAAGGTCTCGACGCTAAAGAAAAATCTTCCCCAGTAGCCGGCGGGATTTAGGTTGGCGATGTCGTTCGCCTGCAGCGAATAGGCGACCGCGAACAGCAGATTGAAGACGAAGAAGAACGCGGCAAAACTGGCGAAAATGATCGGCCAGCTGACGGTCATAAACAGGTGGTACAGGTCCTGCATCATCCGGCGCTGCAGGCCATGGGTGATGAACTGTCGGCCGGAGGCGCTGCCGATGCGTCGGCTGTAGCGGTATGGTGCGGACACGCGCGAAGTCTAGCGCGGATGCCGCGCGGGCGCCGCTCATCCCAGGACGATTCGCCAGGCTCTTTCCCAGGCGGCTGGGTCGGTCACGGCGACGAAGGCAAGACCGGCCAGCGCGCCATCGAAATGCGCGTCATGATTGATGCGTCCGCGCTGCTGACGCGCGGCGTAAAAGGTGTAGACCAGGTAACCGATCGCGAACAGCGGCGCCGGAATCGGCAGTGGGATCGGCATGATCATGATCGACTGCCGCGGAAAGTAAACGATCGAGGCGAACAGAACCGCGAGTATCGCGCCCGACGCGCCCAGGCAGGCGTAATCCGGATCACGCCGGTGCTTGAAATAGGTGCCGATATTGCTGGCCGCGAGGCCGATGAAATACAGCGCCACGAAGCGCGCAGTGCCGATCACTCGCTCGAGCGGGAATGCAAAGAACCAATAGGTCAGGCTGTTGAACAGCAGGTGACCCAGGTCCGCGTGCACGAAGCCGTTGGTGAATGCGGTCCAGTACTGCCGGCGGGGCAGAAACCAGAAAGGCCGGAACAGATTCTGCTCGATGATCCATGGAGCGGCCCACAAGCCCAGCAGACTGACTGCCAGTGTTACGCCGAAAATGATGGCGGCCGCCATGGGCTAGGCCGGACGGCGCCGCAGCATCAGGACATTGCCGGCCAGGCAAAGTGCGACGCCAATGAAGGTCTCGAGTTGCCACCGCAGGTGCTCGAACGCGGTCGACAGCAGTAGCGCGACCACTGGGATCGCCACGGCGATATAGGAGGCACGATCGGCGCCAATGCGCCGCATCAATGTCAGGTAGGCTCCAAATGCGACTGCCGAGCCGAACAGCGAGAGATAGATCAGCGAGGCGACATAGGGCCAGGAAAAATCGAATCCAAATCGCTGGCCGCTCGCCAATGCGACGACGGTAATGAAGACCGCGCCGTAGAGCATCGACCAGGCGTTGATCTGCATGACCGGAAGCTGGCGCCGATGTATGCGCGTGGCCACCATGTTGCCCAGCGACGCCACGGCCGTGGCCCCGACCGCCAGCGCCACACCCTGGTACTGCTCGCCCGAATTCGAGAAGCGCAACATCTCGGGCCAGAATACCAGCGCCACGCCGGCGACGCCGACGATGGCCGCGACGATGGTTGCCCTCCGGATCGGCAGCGAGAAGAACAGCCGCATCCCCACGGCATTCATGAACACGACGATCGAGAACACCACCGCGACCAGACCCGAGGTCAGATACTGCTCGGAGACATAGACGCCGGCGTAGTTCACGCCGAACAGCAGCACGCCCTGCAGCGCTATCCACAGGTGATCCCTGGCGCTAAAGCGCAGCGGCCGGCGCCTGAACGCGCAGTAGGCGAGCAGCATCAGTGCCGCGAGCGCAAATCGCCAGGCCACCGACACCATCGGCGGCACGACGCCGAGCTGGAACTTGATCACCAGCCAGGTCGAACCCCAGATCAGCACGGCGACGCTATATAGCCCGAGATTGCTCACCGTGGTCGCCTAGGTGACGCTCTCGGCGCTATAGCGCGCCAGCAAGCCGCTGCGTACGGCGTAGCGATAGATGCGCATGAACAGCCACGCCGCCAGCAGGATATCGAGCAGCGCCAGCGCGGTGCCGATCAGCAGGCCGCTGCCCGAGTAGCCGTGACCGCCGACCACCGAGCGCATGTTCTCAAACACGTAGGAGGGCGGCAGCGCATGACCGACGGCGCGCATCCAGGCCGGCAGAGTCGCCAGCGGATAGAACACGCCGACGAACGGCGATAGCAGCGCGGGAATCGGCCACACCAGCCACTCCGAGGCCGGGCCCAGCCGCAACACCATGGCGCTGGCGAGCACGCCGAGCCCGATGCCGAACAGGAACAGCACCAGCAGGAACGGCAGCAGCGGCAAACCTAGCGAAAAGAACGGCAGACCGAATAGCCAGGTGGCCAGCACCAGCATCACGATCAGTCCGACCAGGCTGGTGGCGATGCCGGTCAGGACCAGGCCGGTGAGGTATTCGGAGATCAGCAGCGGGGTTGCAAACACGTTGATGAAATTGCGCGTCCAGACATCCTCGAAGAACGCCATGGTCACGCCCTGCATCACGCGGGTGAAGAAATCCCAGAACAGCACGGCGCCGAGCAGGCTCGAAATGAAATTGATGCCGGTCGAGGTGACGCTGTTGAGATAGCGCGAGATGAAGCCCCACAGAATGATATCGATCGCGACCCAGGCGATCATGGGCAGTACCCGCGTCGGACTGCTGCGCATCAGATAGAACTGGCGCAGCGCGATCGCGGCAATCGGGCGCAGCTTCATGGCACGACCCCGGGAGCGTCGTGATGTTGCGCCAGCGGTTCACGCGCCAGCCGGATGAACAGCTCCTCGAGCGAGGCTGCCCCGTGGGCGTGCGGCAGCGTCCTCGGATCGCCTTCCAGCAGTATCCTGCCGCGCGACAGGAACAGCACCCGATCGCAGGTCTCTTCGACCTCGTACATGTTGTGCGACGTCCAGAGAATACCGCAACCGCTGCGGCTGGCCATGGCGCGAATGCGCGCGCGAATCAGATCGGCGGCGGACGGGTCGAGCGAGGCCGTGGGCTCATCGAGCAGCAACAGCCGCGGCTTGTTCAGCAGCGCCTTCGCCAGCGCCAGGCGCGTCTGTTCGCCCGAGGACAGCACCCCGCTGCGGGTATTGCGCAGCCGCTGCAGATCGAATTCGGTCAGCAGCTGCTCGATGTGGTTCGAGCCGGCGGCGACGTTGTACAGCAGGCTGAAGAAGCGCAGGTTCTGATAAACGGTCAGATTGCCCGGCAGGGCCGCGTAGACCGCGGCGAAGTTGGTGTGCGCCAGCGCCTGTGAACGGTGAAGGGCCAGATCGATGCCTTCGATGCTGATGTCGCCGGCGCTTGGCTGCAGCACGCCAAGCACCATATTGATGGTCGTCGTCTTGCCGGCACCATTGGGTCCGAGCAGACCGACGATCTCGCCCGCCTGCACGCCGAAGGAAATGCCGTCGACGGCGACGGTGGCGCCGTACTCCTTACGCAGGCCATCGACGCGCAGCGCATAGCCCACCGCGCCGGCCGGTCTCGGCACGCTCATGGGCGGCGGCGTCCGCGGCCGGCGGCAGCTAGCCCCAGGACAGGGTTGTTCAGGCTCGTGCCGACATCAGTGCGGCTCGCCGCCCGGATGCGAGTCTTCCATCGGGAAGGTGTGTACGTCGCCGGACGTGGCCCGACCGGACGGCACGGCAGCAGGCGGCGGCGCGGCGGCGGCGGGCGCCGGTGTGGGCGCTGTCGAGCCTGGAGCGTTGGCGCTGGCGGCTACGGCGGCCAGAAAGCGTCGTGCCGCCTCGGAATGGGTCGTCACTTTATTGCTGGTGATCATCGCGGTGGTCACGTCGTCATCGTTATAGAAGGCGTGATTGCCGCTGCGGTCGAAGGCGATCATGGTGCCGTCGAGGGCCACCCCGGCAAACAGGCCACGCGAGCGTGAATACGAGTAGATCTCGGCGGCTTTCCCGGCCGCGGCCTCGGTCTGGCGACCCACCGGTCCGGCGGCCACCGACACGTCGGCGCCGAGCGTGAACTTGCCACGCGCGAAGTCCTCCACGCTGCGCGGGGTGACGAACACCAGCACGACGTCGGTCGAGGTGGCACCGATCTGGGCGCCGAAGCTCCCGCCGCCCAGCCTGATGAATATCGGATTGCTGAAGCGGCCCGAAGTAGCATCGCGCACACTCAGCACGCCGTTGCCGTAGCGGCCGCCGAAGAAGAACGCGCCCTTGATGACTTCCGGAACGACCGCCACGCCGTAGGCGCGCTGCATCAGCCAGTCCGGCACCCTCTGGTCCGGCGTAGCCACCAGCTCCTCGAGCACCTGGGTGGCCGTGATCAGCGTTGCTTCCTCGCGCGAGGGTGCCGCGCGGGTCTGCGCCAGGGCGCTGTTCCACGGTGCCACGAGCGCCGCCGTGGAAAGGATCGTCAACAGGAATGTGCTTCGGGTCATGATTCGCCTCCAGGGCATTTGAGCCTAAGAGACGGATGATCGTTCAGTACCAGAAGGAAATAAAGAACTGCATGACGTTGGCATCGAGCGTGTAGAGCGGCTCGTCCCCGGGTACGAGGCTGGGGATAAGATTGTCGTGGAAGTCCTGATAGTCGATATGCAGGCGGTTGTAGTTGAAATTCAGCGTCCCCTTGCTCACCCAGTGCGGCCAGCCGGGATGGAATTCCCAGCTCGCGCCCAGGCCCAGGGTAAGGCTGCGAAACTGCGCCAGTTCCCGGTCGCGGGACATGAAATTCTGCGAGTTCTGATACGGGAAGAGATCGCTGTAGAAATCGGCGTGATTCTGCCAGTAGTAGCGCGCGGTGGCCTCCAGCGTCCAGTCGGTGAACAGCGGCTGGGTGTAGCCGAGCTTCACGGTGTGGGCCAGGATGCCCCAGGTATCGGTGTAGAGGCGGTAGCTGCCGTCCACCGCGGCGTGCCACGGCAGGTAGTACTTGAGCTGTGCCGAACCGGCACTGCCGGTGCGGGTGTTGGGGGAGACCGCCTGTCCAAAGCTGTAGCCTCGCGCGGAAAACGGATCGACGAAACGCACCCCGCGATACGGGTTCTGCAGGTAGCCATCGCTCTCATCGGTCTCGAAATTCAGCCCCAGCAGCAGGTTGCGCGTGATGACCTGTGACAGTCCTAGCGACCAGTTGCGATGGTCGGCGTCCGCAGAGCCGGTGGTATGGAAGGTTCGCACCACAACGCCGTGGTTGACTTCCCCGACCTTGTCCCAGCCCTGCGCGAAGCCAAACGACACGGTGGTCAGGTCGCCGAACATGCTCTGGTTGATCGAGAAGAACCCGGTCTTGGACTTGTAGTCGGGTTCGTTGCTGTTGATGAAGCCGATGCTGTAGAGCGTGCTGCCGTGCAGATAGTCGAGATTGAGGTTGTGCTGGGTGCGCTTTTCCTTATAGGCGCTGGCCTGCGACACCACGTCGATCGAAGCACTGCTGATCAGATCTTCGTAATACTGGTAGGCGGCGGAAAAGGAATCGCCGAATTTCTTGCGTACCAGCACCGATGGGCCCTGGACGGTGAGGCCGCCGCCCTCGTAGCGGTGATAGAGCACATCGGTGCGATCCTCCGGCAGCACGTCAGCCCGGCCTACGGCCCCCAGCCCGAATGCCGCGGCCGCCAGCCAGCGCGCTCGCAGATGCAGCCGCATGCTCACCTACAGGCTGTCCGAAGGTAGCTCACAGGCCGGGTGGCGCTAATTGCAGCCGCAACCGCCACCAACGCTACCGGTGGCGCCGCGGGCGCCTTCGCGCACTTCGAACACGTGATCGAGGTAAGCGCTTGAAATCGGATTGCGATCGAACGACATGATCGGGTCGGCCAGGTGTTCGCGTTCATAGGGTTTGACCCATGGCTCGATCGGGCTGCAGGCGCTGAGCAGCATCCCGCCGAGCAGTACCGCGCCCAGCAGCAGTGGCGAGGCCATCTTGCACGAATGCATCTTCGACATCATCGGCTCCCGACGCCGAATCACTCCCGCATCAGGCTGCGGATCTGATCCAGGTATTGGCTCTCGTCGCCGGGCTTATAGCCGTGATGCACGTAGCGAACGTTGCCCTTACGGTCGACGATCACGGTGCTCGGCATACCGGAGACCTCATACAGGTTACTGACCTTGCTTTGCGTGTCGAATAGTATCGGAAAAGAGACAGGGGTCGCCTTGAGAAAACTGATCGCGTCGCCGGATTTTGGCTCGACATTGACACCCAGCAGCGTGAATCCGGCGGCCTTGTACTTGCGGTAGAGCTGATCGAGTATCGGCATTTCCTGGCGGCAGGGGCCGCACCAGCTGGCCCAGAAGTTGATCAGCACCACCTGACCTCTGAGATCCCCCAGGCTTACCGGCTCGCCGACGGCCGCCGGCAACTGGAACGCGGCGGCCG
>DATNNU010000058.1:0-10376 GCA_035601675.1 Steroidobacteraceae bacterium
GCCACCCTCGGCGCCAGCTCGGCGGGGTCACCCTCGTTAGGAATGACGTCGTCGGCGGCCGCGAGGCGCGCCGCGCGGCTGGCCTGTGAGCCGAGCATGGCGCGAGCCTGCTCGGCATCGCAGCCGTCGCGCGCCTGCAGGCGCGCCAGCTGCAGCGCTTCAGCACAGTCCACCAGCAGCACGCGGTCGAAGCGCGATCGGCTATTCGTTTCCACCAGCAGCGGAATCACATGAATCTGGTACGGGCCGCCGGCTTGGGCGGCCAGTTGCTCGGTGCGCTCGCTGATCGCCGGGTGCAGCAACGCTTCCAGCTGCCGCCGCTTGCCGGCATCGGCAAACACCGTGCGCCGCAATGCGGTGCGATCAAGGCTGCCATCGGGACGGCGCAGTTGCGTTCCGAATGTATCGAACACTTGTGCCAGCAGCCTCGTCCCCGGCGCGAGCACGTCGCGCGCCACCTGATCGGCATCGATGACCGGCACGCCGAGGGCGCCAAACAAGCCTGACACCGTGCTCTTGCCGCTGGCAATGCCGCCGGTCAGGCCGATATGCGGGGGCCGCGGGTCCATCAGCGATACGGGGCGAACAGGCCCAGATAGCGCGCGACCATCTGCGGACCCCACAACATGCTCACCCAGCCGGCGGCGGCCAGAAACGGCCCGAAGGGTATCGGATTGCCGCGCTGCTGGCGCCGCATGGCGATCAACGCGACGCCGATGATCGCGCCGACCCCGGCCGAGAGCAGCACGATCGGCAGCAGCATCTGCCAGCCGAGCCAGGCGCCCAATGCCGCGAGCAGCTTGAAGTCGCCGTGGCCCATGCCTTCCTTGCCGGTCAGCAGGCGGAACAGGTGATACAGCGCCCAGAGTGACAGATAACCGATCGCAGCACCGCCGATGGCGCTGACCGGATCGCTCGGCAGGCTCGTTGCGCTCGAGCTCCAGCCGGTCAGGCTCGCGACCAGGCCCAGCCAGAGCAGCGGCAGCGTCAGTGAGTCCGGCAGCAGCTGCACGTCCAGGTCGATGAAGGTGAGGGCGATCAGGAACCAGGTGACGACCATGGCGCAGGCGGCGGCCCAGCCGAAACCAAATCGCCACGCCACCAGCGCCGTGGCCACGCCGCTGAGCAGTTCAACCGCCGGATAGCGCGCACTGATCCTGACCTTGCAGTGCGCGCAGCGGCCGCGCAGCGCCAGATAACTCAGCACTGGAATGTTGTGGATCGCGCTAATCGGCGCCTGGCAGGCGGGACAGCGCGAACGCGGCTGCACCAGATTGAACGGCCGCTGATCGGCGGCGGCGCTCGACGATGGCTCGCCGTCCGGCGCGTGAGCCACCGCAGCGCTCTCTGCCTGCCACTGCCGCTCGAGCATGATCGGCAGTCGGTAGATCACTACATTCAGAAAGCTGCCGACGACTAGGCCCAGAGCTAACGCCACCGCGACGAATGCGGCGGGCGATTGCGCCAGCAGTTCGAGCACGCGTTTAGCCGACGACGGAACCGAGCTTGAAGATCGGCAGGTACATGGCGATGACCAGGCCGCCGACCAGCACGCCGAGAATCGCCATGATCAGCGGCTCGAGCAGGCTGGACATGCTGTCGACCGCGGCATCGACATCTTCTTCGTAGAAGGTCGCGACTTTGCCGGACATGGTATCGAGCGCACCGGATTCCTCGCCCACCGCGATCATCTGCACCACCATGTTGGGGAACAGGCCGGTGTTCTCCATCGCGCGCTGCAAGCGTTGGCCGGTGGCGACCTCGTCGCGCATTTTCATTACACCGTCCTCATACACGATGTTACCGCAGGCTCCGGCCACCGAATCCAGGGCTTCGACCAGCGGTACGCCGGCGGCGAACATGGTGGACAACGTACGCGCATAGCGTGCGATCGCGGCTTTGTTCAGAATAGGTCCGATGACGGGCATCTTCAGCGACAGGCGGTCGAGAACCTGACGCATCCTGCGCGAGCGCTTATAGAAATAGATAAATGCGTAGATCGCGCCGCCGGTAACAATCGCAAGATAGATGCCGTTGTGCTGAACGAACTTCGACAGATTGATGACCATCTGGGTGAAGGCCGGCAGATCGGCGCCGAAGCCCTTGAACAGCTCTTCGAACTGCGGAATGACGAAAATCAACAGGATCACGGTCACAATCAGCGCCACGACCAGCACGGCGGCCGGATAGAACAGCGCCTTCTTGACCTTCTTCTTGACCGCCTCGCTCTTTTCCTTGTAGGTCGCGACCTTATCGAGCAGGCCTTCCAGCGCGCCGGCCTGCTCACCCGCCTCGACCAGGTTGACGAACAGATCATCGAAGTACAGCGGATGCTTGGCGAGCGCCTCGTGCAGCGACGTGCCGCCTTCCACCTCGGCCTTGACCTCGAGCACCAGCTTCTGCATCGCCGGCTTGTCGTGGCCGGTGCCGATGATTTCGAACGCCTGTACCAGCGGAATTCCGGCCCCGAGCATCGTGGCCAGCTGCCGGCTGAAGATCGCGATGTCTTCGGCCTTGACCCTGCCGCCGCCCTTGAATGCCTGTGACTGCTTCTTGATCCGCGTTGCCACCACACCCTGGCGACGCAGGTCGGCCTTCAGCGACTGCTCATTCTGCGCGACGGCGCGGCCCTTGATCCGCTGGCCTTTGCGGTCCATGCCCTCCCAATTGAAGGAGGTATCCTTTCTGACAGTGCGAATTGCAGAGGTTGATTGCGCCATGGCATTTATTTCCGTTTGCTAGCCAAATCACTCGATCGTGACGCTATTGATCTCTTCCAGACTGGTCATGCCGCTCCTGACCTTCTCCAGGCCTGAGCGGCGCAGATCCCAGACGCCTTCCTTGGCAGCCTGATGGTTGATATCAATGGCGTTACCGCCGGTCATGATAATGCGGCCGATCTCTTCGCTGACTTCCATCACCTGATACAGACCGACGCGACCCTTGTAGCCATCGGTGCAGCTGCTGCAGCCCTTGGGGCCGTAGACCTTTATGCCTGCGGCGATGTCGTTCTCCTGGAATCCTTCCTTGCGCAGGGCTTCGGCCGGCACATCGAGCAGCTGCTTGCACTGCGAGCACAGCCGTCGCGCCAGGCGCTGCGCGATGATCAGGCTGACGGAGGTCGCGATCGCATAGGGCTTCACGCCCATGTCGACCAGGCGCGTCAGCGTCTGCGGCGCGTCGTTGGTATGCAGGGTCGAGAGCACCAGATGGCCGGTCTGGGCGGCCTTGATCGCGATCTCGGCGGTTTCCAGATCGCGCACCTCGCCGACCATCACGATGTCCGGATCCTGGCGTAGAAAGGCCCGCAAGGCCGACGCGAAAGTCAGGCCGACCTTGTTGTTG
Source organism: Steroidobacteraceae bacterium (assembly GCA_035601675.1). Lineage (GTDB taxonomy): Bacteria > Pseudomonadota > Gammaproteobacteria > Steroidobacterales > Steroidobacteraceae > FEN-1191. Next base: position 3,346 of record DATNNU010000058.1, read on the forward strand.
ACGTTCACCTGGTTGACGCCGGGCAGGTTGATTTCCGCCGGGTCCTCGGCCGTTGAAATGTTGAGGTCCTCGCGATTGAGGATGTTCAGGCCGGTATACAGGGAAACTGTCTTGCCGCTACCGGTGGGGCCGGTGACCAGAATCATGCCTTGCGGCTTTGCCAGATGCTTGAGGTACAGGTCCTTTTGAAATGGCTCATAGCCGAGCGCCTCGATGCCGAGCATGGCCTGCGAGGGATCCAGAATACGCAGCACGATCTTCTCGCCGTACAGCGTCGGGCAGCTGCTGACGCGAAAGTCGATCGCCCGCGTCTTCGACAGGCGCATCTTGATGCGTCCATCCTGTGGTACCCGCCGTTCGGCGATGTCAAGACGCGCCATGACTTTCAGCCGTGCCGCGATCTTGCCGGTGAGCTGCACCGGCGGCTGCGCGACCTCTTTCAATACGCCGTCCATGCGCAGGCGCACGCGAAACATTTTCTCATACGGTTCGAAGTGCACATCCGAGGCGCCGCGACGGATCGCATCCAACAGTACCTTGTTGACGAAGCGCACGATCGGCGCATCTTCGACATCGTCGCGCGTGACTTCGCCACCGAGTTCGTCGTCGCCGCCACTGACCTCGAGCGACTCGAGATCCACGCCCTCGTCGTCGCCGAGGCTCGGCATATGGGTATCGAACTGCTCGATCGCCTTGTCGAGCTTGCGCTGCAGCTTGTCGTCTTCGACGACAATGGCTTCGACCGCGAGGCTGGTCTGGAACTTGATCTCGTCGATCGCGTGCAGATTGGTCGGGTCGGCGACACCCAGGAACAGGCGCTTGCCGCGCCTGAACAGCGGCAGCACCCGGTGTTTGGCCAGCAGCTTGTCCGACACCATGCGCACCGCCTCCAGGTCGATGCTGAGCGCGTCGAGGTCGAATAGCGGTACGCCGTACTCGGCCGCAGCGGTAATGGCGATGTCGCGCGACTTGACCGCGCCGCCCGCGATCAGCTGCGTGACGAAGCTGGTTTTCTTTTCGGTCGCCGCTTGCAGCGCAGCATGCATACCGTGTTCATCGACCACGCCATCCTGAACCAGCCGCTGGGGCAGACCGCCCAAGCTGGATCTTGGCGTACTGAGGGCCAAAGAATCGTTGTCATTCATGGGCTTAAATGGGGCGCGGGCCTTGGAGAACGTCCTAGTCTACTCAGTTGAGCCGCTTGAGCAATGTCAAATATGGTGGCGATGTTTGCATATCGGGCCGCGGCGCTGCGTGACTGGTTTCCCAAAAGAACAAGCCCCTGCGCACAGGGGCTTCCCGAGTCGCCGCTGCGGCTGCCGCTGTTAGGCGTGGCAGCTGGTCGGCAGGTAGGAGGCCCGCACCGTGGTGGCCGTGGCGACGGGCGCCGTGGCCAATGCCGCCGGGGCGGGCGCGGTACCACAGACCCATACCACGTCATTGTTGGCGCTCAGGCCGGGCGAGATCGTCAGCATGTTGGCGCCACCAGCCGACAGCTTGGCGTTGGCCTGCGGACCGGTGTAGGTGATCTGGATCTGGCCACCGGCAACGACGGCAACCAAGCCGACGTACTTGCCACTGGAGGCACCAGTTACCGAGATACAGCCGGCCGCGCCGGCCGCGGCAACTGAAGAGCAGGCAGGAAACGCGCCATTCTGAGCGTAGTACTCAGAGATTGCCGTTTTCCAACCGGCCGCCAGGCTCAGGCCTTCGGTGACTTGCGCGCGGATCGTGTAGTTCTGATAGGCCGGGATCGCGATCGCGGCCAGAATGCCGATAATCGCAACCACGATCATCAATTCGATCAATGTGAAACCTTTCTGCATCGTCTTCATGTCGGCAGGACTCCGTTGTGTATAAAGGGCTGCGGCCAAGCAGCCGCTGTACAGGAAATGCAATGTCCATGCCAGTGCTCGATCCAGCTGCATATTATTGTTTTTATTACGGTTATTCTCGATGGACGCTGGATTTGACGTAATCACTGGCCGCAGATGACGACAACCGCTGCCGGGCAGCGTCAGCATCTGACGCGCCCTGTCACCGGCCCCGCGGGCGACTACTCGATACCGAGCTTCTTGACCCGATAGCGCAGCGCCCGAAAGCTCATGCCGAGCAACTTCGCGGCCGCCGTCTTGTTATAGCGCGTCTGTTCCAGCGCTTTGACAATGGCGGCGCGCTCGATGATCTCCAGCTGATCGCCCAGCGCGGTGCTGGGGGCGGCAACGGCGTTCGGCGGCGGTTGGGCGGCGGCGCTGTCGCCGCCTGCCATCTCTGCCGGCGCAGCGAGGCCCGGCTGGCGAAGCTGCAGGTCCTCGACATCGATCACCCCGGAGACCGACAACGCGATCGCGCGCTCGAGTATGTTCTCAAGTTCGCGCACGTTGCCGGGAAAGGCATAGCGTTGCAGCGCCGCCCGCGCTTCCGGGGTGATGGTGGGCAGCTGGGCGCCGATACGCGCTGACACCCGCCGCAGCATCGCGTTGGCCAGTTCGGGAATGTCTTCGACGTGCTCGCGCAGCGCCGGGACTCGAATCTCGATCACGTTGATGCGGTAATACAGATCTTCGCGAAAGCGGCCCTGGGTGACCAGTTCGGCAAGGTGCTTGTGGGTCGCTGACAGGACCCGCACATCGACCGGTACTTCGCGCTGTTCGCCGATCGGGCGCACGGTCTTCTCCTGAATCAGGCGCAGCAGCTTCACCTGCATATGCAGCGGCAGGTCGGCGACCTCATCCAGAAACAGCGTACCGCCCTCGGCGCTCTGCACCAGCCCTCGCTTGTCGGCGATCGCGCCGGTGAAGCTGCCGCGTTTGTGGCCAAACAACTCACTCTCCATCAGCTCCGACGGAATGGCGCCGCAGTTGACGGGAACGAACGGTGCGTCAGCACGCGCGCCGGTCTCGTGGATCAGCCGCGCTACCAGCTCTTTGCCAGTGCCCGACTCGCCGGTGATGTGCACCGGAGCCTGGCTGCGCGCCACCCGAGCGATCAGCGCGCGCAACGCGGCCATGCCCGGGGAATCGCCCAACAGCCGTGGCTCCTGCGAGGGCAGCGCTGCCGCGGCACCCCGGCGATCGGCGAGCTTGATGGCTTTGGCGACCAGCTTGCGCAGCACGCCGAGGTCGAGCGGTTTGGAGACAAAATCGAAGGCGCCGAGCTGCAGCGCGCGCACCGCCGATTCGACATTGCCGTGGGCGGTAATGACCGCGACCGGCACGTCGGGGCGCTCCTGCTGGATCCAGCCGACCAAGTCAAGACCGTCGCCATCGGGCAGGCGCATGTCGGTCAGGCACAGATCGAAGCGCTGCTCATTGAGCTTGGCGCGCGCGCCGGCCAGATCGGGCGCCGAGTCGGTCGCAAGATTCATGCGGCTGAGCGTCAGCGACACCAGCTCGATCAGATCGGGCTCGTCATCGACGATGAGTACGATGGGCTTGCTCGGTTTGTCCACGCCATTAACTCAATGCTGGGCCCTGATGCTGCTGCTCGCTCCATCGGCTCGGATCAGCAAATACGATGCGGAAGATGCTACCCCCGCCGTCGCGCGGCTCATACAGCAGCGTCGCACCATTGGATTGTCCGAGTTCGCGCGCCAGAAACAGGCCGAGCCCGGTGCCGTGCGCTGCGCGCGTGAAGAACGGCTCGAAAATGCGTTCCGCGTCGGACTGCGCAATGCCCGGGCCGCGATCGGCGACCTGCAGATAGGGCCGGCCGATTCCGGCCATCCGACCGTAGCGCAGTTCGATCGGCGCCGCTCCGGCGTGCGGCAACGCGTGCGTGACGCTGTTCTGGCACAGGTTCCAGAAGATCTGGTGCAGCTGGCTGCCGTCGATGCGAAGCTCCACATCTTCCGACACCGGATCGATGACGAGCCGCTGCCATTGCAGCTGCAACGTGTCGCAGAATTCGTCGCGAAAGCGGCGCGTCCACGGGCCGAGCATCAGCTTTTCCGGTCGCGGCGCTTCGCGGCGCGAGAGCTGCAGGATGTTATCGATGATGCCGCTGACGCGGGTCGAGTTGTCCTGCATGATTTCGGTCAGGCGGCGGTCGGCGCTGCTCAGCGCCGGCGATTCGGCGAGCAACTGCGCCGCGTGGCTCATGGCGCCGACGGGATTGCGGATTTCATGGGCAATGCTGGCCGACAGGCGGCCGAGGGCCGCAAGCTTGGTCTGCTGCACCTTGGCAGCCAGCTCGCCGGTATCCTCCAGAAACACGATGACCGGCGCCGGTTCGCTGCTGCCGAGCGGCGCGAAATGCGGCCGGATGACGCGCGCGCCGTCGGCGGCGACAAAGGTGCCGGCACCGCCACGCAGTAGCACGCTCTCGTCCTGCCGCCAGGTGGACAGCAGATACAGCAGCCGCGGTGCGACCTCGCCGAGCAGCGCCCCCGGCACCGCGACGTAGTCGCCGACCATGCGTGCGGCCGACTCGTTGATAAGTCGGATACGGTCCGATGGGTCTACCACCAGAATGCTCTCGCGCAGGCGCTGGACGATGTACTGCGAGAGCTGCGCCAGGTTGGCGAGATCGAGCTCCTGGCGACGCACCAGCGCCTCGCTCTCGCGCAGGCGATTGGACACCGGCCAGGCCATCAGCGCTACCAGGAACAGCACCGCGCCGAGCATCCCCGCCAGCGAGAAGTCGTAGGTCTGGGCGTTGCCGGCGATCACGGCCAGGATCTGCTGCGTCAACAGCCCGAGCGCTGCCAGCGCGGCGACTCCGAGGCTGGCGCGGCCTTCGGCCAGCAGCGACAGCGCGCCGACCGGAATGACCAGCAGAATACCCAGACCGCTGGCGACGCCGCCGCTGCTATACAGCAGGGCGCCGATCGCCGTCGTATCGAGCAACATGTGCACGAACACCAGCGCGTGGCGGCTGCGCCAGCGCCGCTTGCCGCCGAAGACCATCAGCGCGCCCAGTACCCAGTAGACGACGCAGATGACTATGAACAGATGCGGGTCGCTGGCACCCACGGTGGGCGTCGGACGTGTCAGCAGCTGCAGAGCGAACAGCACCGGGGGCAGCAGCAAGCGGTATAGATTGGCGAGGCCGACCACCCGCCAGGCGAGATCGTTGCCGGCCGCCGCAGCAGGAACCGTCGGCGGCGGTAGCGACGCCGACGGCGCCGGGGTCGCGGGGGGGCCGGGGGCCGCCGCCGCCGGGGCACCGGGAGAGGGCACGCTCAGCGGGTCGGGGTTCGGCATGCGGGGCCGGAATGTAGCATTGAAACTGTCTTGGGGAGCCGCACTCTAAGTATTCAGGTCGGGTTCACGACCAGGATGTCAACCTTTACGAAGGTAGGTCGTTACCATGCAGCATATGACTAATCAGCGACTTAAACTGCGAACCTGGTCGGTTCTGGGACTGTCGGCACTGCTGGTCGCCTGCGTGGCGCCACCGCCGCGGCGTACCGTGGTGGTCAATGAGCCGGTGCCCAGCCGAATCATGGTTTATCCGGCCCAGGGACAGAGCCCGGAACAGCTCGAGCGCGACCGCTACGACTGTCACGTTTGGGCCGTGCAACAGACCGGCTTCGATCCGAGCCGCTCGGGCTTGCCGCCGGGCCAGCGCGTGCTGGTCGAGCCTGCCACCCCGCCGGGCGCCGGCACCGCTGTGGGCGCGATCGCCGGCGCGATTCTGGGCGCGGCGATCGCCGGTCCCCGCGACGCGGGTTTCGGCGCGGTCTTTGGCGGCATCACCGGCGCGGCCATCGGCTCAACGAGCGATGCCAACGCCCAGGCGCAGGCCAATGTCGAACAGGCCCGGCTCGATCAGCGCTATGCGCGCGGGGAGGCCGCGGCATCGAACTACCGGCGTGCGATCAGCGCCTGCCTGGACGCGCGTGGCTACACGACCGCTTGAGGGCAATCGACTTATGAGGAACGAGTCCCACCGCTGGCTGGCTTGGGCGGCGCTGGCGGCGCTCGCGCTTGCCGCCGCGACAGCCAGCTACGCCGCCGATCCGCGGCAGGATGAGCCGCGGCAACAGGTCGATCGCGGCGGCGGCCGCGGCGTCGAGCGCGGCGGGCGCGCCGAGGTGCTCGATAACCGCTATAACCACGGTCACTACTACCCGCCGCGCGGCGCCGTCGTACGCGAGTTGCCGGGAGGCTATCGGCCGTACTACCACCACGGCAGCCGCTACTACTTCTCCGGCGGCATCTGGTATGCCCCCGGGCCGTATGGGTTCATCGTGACCCGCCCACCCACGGGCCTGTTCCTGACCGTGCTGCCGCCCTTCTACACCACCGTCTGGTTCGGCGGCGTGCCGTATTACTACGCCGACAATGTCTACTACCAGTGGCAGCCCAGTGCCAATGGCTACGCGGTCGTGGACCCGCCCCCGGGCGCGGATCAGCCGGGTGAGCCGCCCGCGGCCGCGGGCGATGACTTCTACATCTACCCGAAGAACGGGCAGACGCAGGAGCAGCAGGCGGCGGATCAGTACGAATGCCACAACTGGTCCAAGACCCGGACCGGCTTCGATCCGACGCAGCAGGGCGGCGGCGCCGCCCCCAACGAGACGGGTTCGCGCCGCGAACAATATCAACGCGCAATGACCGCGTGCCTCGAGGCGCGCGGCTACAGCGTGAAATAGCAAGCGCGAGCGACTTACCGCCGGTTGCGGCGCTTTGTCAACCGCGCGCGCGCGTACTTTACAGCGTGGCGCGCTAGCCTCGGCCGTCGGTTTCCGCGACAATCGCCAGCTTTTCGGCACTGGGATGGTCGCGAATGAATCTGCACGAATATCAAGCGAAGAGAGTTCTCGCCAGCTACGGCGTGCCTGTCCCCGAAGGTCGTGTCGCGGCCAGTGCCGATGAGGCGGTGGCGGCTGCCCAGGCGCTCGGCGGCCAGGTGTGGGTGGTCAAGGCGCAGGTGCATGCCGGCGGCCGCGGCAAGGCCGGCGGCGTCAAGTTGGCGCGCGACGCGCAACAAGTGCGTGCCGCGGCCGCGGGCATGCTCGGTCAGCGGCTGGTCACCAAGCAGACCGGGCCCGCCGGATTGCCGGTCGAACGTGTCTATGTCGAAAC
>DATNNU010000059.1:0-10837 GCA_035601675.1 Steroidobacteraceae bacterium
CTGTTGCTCGAATATTCCGCGCGTCACCTCGCGCTCATGGAATGGGCCGCGGCGCTGAAGCTATTCAACTATGCGTGCATAGGGTTTGCCGTATTCATTCCCTGGGGCATCGCGACTAGCTACGCTCCGTTGGGTTTGACCCGATCGGTTGTGTTGCTGGGCGTGAAACTTACCGTCGCCGGCGCTGCGTTGGCGCTAATCGAGACGGTTTCGGCGAAACTGCGCGTCTTTCGCGCACCGGAGTTTCTGGCAACGGCCTTTCTGTTTGCAGTGCTGGGACTGCTCGTGCGGTTGTTGTTGGGAGCATGAATATGAATGCGTTGTCATGGGATCTTCAGCTGCTGAACACACTGGCCGCGCTGTTGCTTCTGCTCTCCTTCGCCATGCTTTCGCAGCGGCGCATCGTGGCCCTTGTCAATATGCTCGCGCTGCAAGGGGCTCTGTTGTTCATCGCGACCCTATTGCTCGCTTGGCGGACCGGCGATCGTAACTTGTACTTATCGGCGGGACTGACGCTGGGACTTAAGGTGATTTTCCTGCCATGGCTATTGCATCGTCTCATCCGTCGCCTCGGCGTTTACTGGGACACTGAACCTTTGCTCAACATCACTGGGACCATGCTGGTGGGCGTGCTCGTCGTCATTTTTTCATTCGGATTGGCTCAACCAATTTCGGCACTCGCGAGCACGGCCACGCGCAATTCTATCGGCATCGCCGTGGCGGTGATCCTCATCGCTTTCCTCACCATGATCACGCGCCGCAAGGCGATGTCGCAGGTGGTCGGGTTCCTGTCGATGGAAAATGGGCTGTTCTTCGGCGCCATGAGCGCGACCTACGGCATGCCGATGATCGTCGAGCTCGGGGTGGCGCTCGACGTGCTGGTCGCGATGCTGGTGCTCGGCGTGTTTTTCTTCCAGATCCGCGAGCAGTTCGATAGCCTCGATCTGCAGAATTTCGAATCGCTGCGGGAGGAGAAGTAATGCAGTTCCTGCTGCTGCTCGGCACGCCGCTGATCGGCGCCCTGGTGCTGGGTGTGTGGGGCGGCCGGCCGCGGGCGCCGGAGATCAACATTGCCTTCAGTGCCGTCACCTTCCTGGCCGCCGGCGCACTGGCTGCGCGCGTGATCGGCGAAGGCAATCTGATCGTTGCGCGCGAGCAGTTCTTCATCGACCCGTTCAATGTGTTCCTCGTCACCCTGACGGCGTTCGTGGGCCTGACCACCGCGGTGTTCTCGCGGCCCTATATGCGGGTCGAGGTCGAGCTTGGCCGGCTCACGCCGCATCGGTTGCAGCTGTTCCACGGCATGTATCAGCTATTCATGGCGACCATGCTGGTGGCCCTGACGACCAATAACATGGGACTGCTGTGGGTGGCGATGGAGGCCGCCACGCTGTCGACCGTGCTGCTGGTGACGCTGTATCGCACGCCGGCGAGTCTGGAAGCGGGCTGGAAGTATTTCATCCTGTGCGGTGTCGGGATCGCGCAGGCGCTGTTCGGCACCATTCTGCTGTACTTCGCGGCCGAGCAGGTGCTGGGCGCCAGTGGCGTCAGCGCGCTGCTTTGGACGCATCTCAATGCGGTCAAGGGCCAGCTCGAGCCGGCGGTGCTCAGCCTGGCGTTCGTGTTCCTGCTGGTCGGTTACGGCACCAAGGTCGGACTGGCGCCGCTGCACAACTGGCTGCCCGATGCGCACGCCGAAGGCCCGACGCCGATCTCCGCGGTGCTCTCCGGCCTGCTGCTCAACGTCGCGATGTATGCGGTCGTGCGCTGCAAGGTGCTGGTCGAGGGCTCGCTGCGCTCGAACCTGCCCTCGCACATGCTGATGGGCTTCGGTCTGCTGTCGGTGGTGCTGGCGGCGTTGTTTCTATGGCGCCAGCGCGACATCAAGCGTCTGTTCGCCTACTCCTCGATCGAGCACATGGGCATCATCGCGTTCGCGTTCGGCATGGGCGGCCCGGTCGCCACCTTCGCCGCGCTGCTGCACATGACCGTGCACTCGCTGACAAAATCCGCCATCTTCTTCTGCGTGGGACACGCGGCACAGAAGGCCGGATCGCAGCTGATCGACCGCATCAGCGGCCTGATCGACACCAACCCCACCGTGGGCTGGGGCCTGATGATGAGCTCGCTGGCGATCCTGGGCCTGCCGCCGTTCGGCGTGTTCGCCAGCGAATTCCTGATTCTGACCACGGCGATGAAGCAGCAGCCGTGGGCGACACCGATATTGCTGATGGCGCTGGGGGTCGCGTTTGCGGCAATTTTGAGCCGCGTGCAGCCGATGGTGTTCGGCGAGTCCTCGGGCCATCGGTTGCCGCACCCGCCGGCGTTGCTGCCGGTGTTCGCGCATCTGGCACTGGTGCTGATGTTGGGCCTGTTCATTCCGCCCTACCTGGCGCAGTGGTACCAGGCGGCCGCACGGCTGATCGGAGGTCAGTGATGCCGCTCAGCCGCTGGTTCAATCAGGCAGCGAGCGTTTCCGGTGCGCCGCAGGTGCGCGGCCTGCGCGTAAGCGCCGACGAATGGCGCGAGGCCGCAGCGGCGGTGGCCGCGGCCGGCGGTCGCCTGCTGTCGCTCTGGGCCGATGACGCGCACAGCGTGGTCGCGGCCCTGGTGGCCGATCCCGGCGTGCTGCTGCTCGAGCTGCCGATCGGCGGCGACTATCCGGGATTGCAGGACCTGTTCCCGGTCGCCAGCCGGCTGCAGCGCGCTGCCGCGGATCTGTCGGGTGTCCTCAGCAGCGATCCCGATACCCGGCCGTGGCTGCGTCATGCCGCATGGCCGGCCGAATTTCATCCGTTGTGCGATGCGCAGCTGGCGCCATCGGCCCCGGCCGTGCCGCACTATGAGTTCGTGCGCGTCGAAGGGGAGGGCGTGCACGAAATTGGCGTCGGCCCGGTACACGCGGGCATCATCGAGCCGGGGCACTTTCGCTTCTCGGTGGTCGGCGAGAAAGTACTGCGCCTGGAGGAGCGGCTCGGGTATGTGCACAAGGGGGTCGAACGGCGCTTCACTGAACTGAGGCTGTCGCAGGGGCATCGGCTGGCGGCGCGCATCTGCGGCGATTCGACGGTGGCGTTTTCCTGGGCCTATTGCCAGGCCGCTGAAGGACTGGCCGCGATCGAACTGCCGCCGCGCGCGCACTGGCTGCGTGCACTGGCGCTCGAGCTCGAGCGCATCGCCAATCATATCGGGGATCTCGGAGCGCTCGCCAACGACGCCGGTTTCGCCTTTGGGCTGGCGCAGCTGTCGCGGCTCAAGGAGCAGCTGCTGCACGTGATCGAGCAGGTCCTGGGCCAGCGATACCTGATGGATTTTATTCAGCCTGGAGGCACTCGCAGCGACCTCGGCGGCGAGGGGCCGGCGGCGCTGCGCGCCTGCATCGTGCAGCTTGTTCCCGAGGCCCAGCGGCTGCGCGAGATCTTCGACGACCACGCCGGGGTACGCGACCGCTTTGTCGGCGCCGGCATTGTCTCACCGACGCTGGCGCGGCGTCTGGGAATGACCGGGCTGGCCGGACGCGCGAGCGGCCAGGCCTACGATCTGCGCACTGATCTGCCGCCTGCGCCCTACGACCGGCTGCTGGTCAGGAAGATCGTGCGCGACGCCGGCGATGTCGCGGCTCGAGTGGCGACGCGCTTTGACGAGCTGTTCGAGTCATGCCGCCTGGTACGCGAGATACTCGAGCGCCTGCCGGCCGGTGCGCACGCGACCGCGTTCGTCGAGCCGGTCGAGGCCGCGTTCGGTCTGGGACTCATCGAGGGTTGGCGCGGCCCGGTGCTGATCGCGCTCGCAGCCGGCGAGCACGGCAGCATCCGCCGCTGTCATGCCCATGACCCGTCATGGCAGAACTGGCCGGTGCTCGAGCACGCCATCATCGACAACATCGTCCCGGACTTCCCACTGATCAACAAGTCCTTCAACCTCGCCTACAGCGGTCACGATCTGTAGCCATGTGGAACACCCTGCGACAGATCGCCCGTGTCGGTGTGGTGACGCAGCCACCGCCGCTGGCTGACGAGGCACTGCGCATCCGCGAGGCGCTGCAATCGCGCATCCGCCAGGTGCTGGGCCGCGCACTGTGCATTCGGGCCATCGACGCTGGCTCATGCAATGGCTGCGAGCTCGAGATCCACGCGCTCAACAACCCGATCTACAACGTCGAGGCCTTAGGGATCCGATTCGTCGCCAGCCCCCGTCACGCCGACCTGCTGCTGGTCACGGGACCAGTGGCGAAGAACATGCAGGCGGCGCTGCGTCGTAGCTACGAGGCGACGCCCGATCCGAAGCTGGTGGTTGCCGTGGGTGACTGCGGCTGCAGCGGCGGCGTGTTCGGCGAGAGCTATGCCAGCCTCGGCCGCGTCGCCAACGTCATCCCGGTCGATGTGATCGTGCCCGGCTGTCCACCCAGTCCGAGCCGCATTCTGGCCGGCATCCTCACCGCGATCTCACCGCCGCCTCAGGCGCCCGCGCTGCCGCCGCGGTCTGGTCCAGCTCTTCCGCCGTGACCCTCAGCAGCTGTCGCAACCACGCCAGTCCCAGATCCTGATCGCGATGACTGTGCCAGCCCGTGGCTTCGCGGATCGGCGGACAATTGAACGGTAGCGGCACGATCTTCAGCGGCATGTAACTCGCATACAGCCGCGCCAGGCGATGATGCATGGTCGCAATGCGCGTCGTGCCGACCACGTACTGTGGCAGCACGTTAAATTCACCAACAACGACGTCGATGCGGCGCTCGTGACCCAGGCGTTCCAGGTACACCTCATCGATTGCGCGGCGACGCTGCGGATGCGCGCCCGGTCGCGCGACCACGTGACGCAGCTGCAGATACTGCGCCTGCGTGAGGTGCTGTCCCACCGTCGGATGGCTGGCGCAGGCCACACAGACGTAGAACTCCTCGAACAGCGGCTCGGACGGATGCTCGCGTGGCAGGAATTCATCGGGCATCAACAGCAGATCGACATCGCCGCTTTCCAGTGCGGTCTCGGGCGACAGGCCGTGCGGCAGGATCTCAAAAGTCATGCCGGGGGCCAGGCGCTGGCTGCGCCGGGTAATCTCCGCCATCAGCACCGTCGACACGTAGTCCGACATCATCACCCTGAATTTGCGCCGCGTGGTCCCGGGATCGAAATTGGGCCGGCTGTCGAGCGTGGCCTCGGTGCGCATCAACAGCTCGCGCACCGGCTGCGCCAGGCTGGTGCCCAGGGGTGTCGGCACCAGATTGCGACCCACCTGGGTCAATATCGGGTCGTTGAAGTAGCTGCGCAGTCGCGCCAGCGCACAGCTCATCGCCGGCTGGCTCAGGTTGATGCGCTTGCCGGCGCGGGTGGTGTTCTGCTCGGTCAGCAGCGCATCGAGCGCCACCAGAAGATTGAGGTCAAAACGGTTGAGTCGCATGGCCTTAATCCAATTGATAATGTCAATCAATACAATTTAGATTAATTATTTCCGCAAATCTACCAATCCCGCTAATCTCCGCTCCCAATAGGGCTGCTCATCGTTGCGCGTAAGCAACATAGAGCGACGCTGAGCCTGTTGATTGACAACCAGATGTTTGGAGGGGGATACCGATGGACTCGATACACGTGTCTATGGCGGTCCGTGCGTGGCTGAGCGCGCTCGCTGCGACCGCACTCGCTTTCCATGCCCCGGTGAGCCTCGCGCAGCAGGCCGGCGGATCTGCCGCGGTGGACAGCGGCCAACTCGAAGAGATCCTGATCACGGCGCAGAAGCGCACCGAGAAGCTCGAGGACGTGCCGGTCGCGGCCAGCGTGCTGTCGGCCGAGGCGCTGGCGCAAGCCAACGTCAGCGACATCTCCGACGTCAATAAACTGGTGCCCTCGGTGCAATTGAACGGCACCATCAATGGCCGCGTGCCGATGGGCATCCGCGGCATCTCCAGCGTGTCCAACGAGGGCACGGTCGGCATCTCCTCCGGCGTGGCGATTCAGGTTGACGGCGTACCGGTGCCTTCCGATTCCTACGATGGCAACGACATCATGGATGTGCAGAGCATCGAGGTGCTGAAAGGGCCCCAGGCGACCCTCGGCGGTCGAACGGCCGCATCGGGCGTGATCAACCTGGTCACGCGTGGACCGACTGACGCCTTGGCCGGGAACGTCAGCACGACCTTCACCGATGACGGCGAGATTCGGGTCAACGCCTTTGTGTCGGGCCCGCTGACGGACAAGATCGAAGGCAGTCTGGCGGCCTACCACGCGAACATCCAATATCCGATCACCAATCTTCACTATGCCAGCGATACCGTGCAGGAAATCGAAGGTTTTCGGGCCAAGCTCAAGTTTCTGCTGACCGACAACGTCGATCTGACGCTCATGGCGCACCTGGCGCAGGATCGATCCGACGGCTTTAATTTCGTCTATATCTATGTGCCACCCGGCGCTGTGCTGATCGGGTCGCCCCAGTCCACGGCCCTGCCAGGCATCACGCCGAGCTGGCACAACCTGGATTACAGGAGTCCGGTCACGTCGGCCGGCGCCGTGCATAAGGATCAGGACGCCTCGGTGATCCTCAATTATCGCTTCGGCAACGGCAGCACGCTGACCTCGACCAGCGCCTACCAGCGCGAAAAGCAACGCCAGGTGCAGGACATCTTCGCGGTCGATGTCTACTACTGGAACGTGCTGACGCCCAACGGGCCGCCGTTTGGCCCGCCGTTCTTCAACACCCAGAGCCAGAACGAGACCGTCACGCAGAGCAGTGAGGAAATCAAACTGGTATCAGCGCTCGACCAGCCGGTGAGCTACCTGCTGGGCGCGTTCTATTCGGATACCAAGGTGGACGAGCTCTACATTCGCGAGCTACCTCCGGCTCAATATGACGTGCGTCCGATTCCGGACACGGCCACCTATGATGTGTATGGACGCGCTACCTGGAAATTCCTGCCCAGCAGCTCACTGGTCGCCGGTGTGCGATTCAATCACGACGCGTTGTCATACAAGTATGCCGAAACCATCAACGTCGTGAGTTTTCCGACCGCGATCTATGGCCCGCTCTACAGCACCGGCAGCAGCTCGTCCAGCGTCGTGGTCGGCGACATCAGCTTGCAGCAGAAGTTCTCGGACAGCGCGATGGCGTATGTCAGCTACGCCCGGGGTTACTCGCCCGAGGCCTACAACACCTCGGCCGTGCTCTACCCGCAACCCGGCAACCCCAATGCGGCGATTCCATTGCAGCCGGTCGGGCAGGAGCACATCAATCACTTCGAGTTGGGCTCCAAGGGCACCTATCTGGATCGCACGCTGCTGCTGAACGTGGACCTGTTCGACACGATCTATCAGCACTATCAGATTCAGACCTATGCGGCGGTCGCCAATGTGCTGACCCCACCGCTCGATCTGACTTCGGCCGGTAAAGCCGAGACCCGCGGCGTTGAGCTGGACACGCAGTGGGCGGCGACCCCGACCACGCGTATCAATTTCAGTGCCGCCTACATCGACGCGACTTTCAAGGACTATCGCAATGCGCCGTGTTGGGGCCAGCCGGGTGGCATCGTTCAATCCGCGGCCCAGGGATGCACGCCGGTGACGATAAATGGCACCGTGCAGGGCGTGCAGAACGTGGACGGCAAGACCATGCCGAACTCGCCCAAATTCAAGGCCATTGCCGGCTTCGAGCAGCGCGTGCCGCTGAGCGGTGTTCCAGACGAGCTGCTGTTCGGTGCTGATTACAGCTACCGCACCTCGGCGCAGATGCTGGTCAATCAGAATCCCTGGGCGGTGCAGGGGGCATTCGGTATCCTCAACCTGCACGCCGGGTTCCAGACCAACAGCGGTAGGTTCTCGGTGACGGCTTTCCTCAATAACGTCACCAACAAGGTGTACTACGTTGACGTCGAGGACTTCTGGACCGGTCCCTGGGGTGGACCGGCCGTGATCGGCCAGCCGGCCCGCGATGCACGTCGCTTTGCCGGCGTGAGGCTGTCGGCCAGCCTGTAGCCGCGCGCCGGCGGCGGATTTGATCAATAGCTCGCCGCGCGTGGCCTCGCAGCGCGCGGCCACTGCATGGCAGGGCTGGCTGCTGGTCAGCTGTGGCTGGCTGGCAGTCATGGCAAGCGCGATGTTGTCGCCGGTGCTGCCGCGTATGACGGCGCATTTCCAGCAGCAGCCCCGGGTCGATCTGCTGATATCGCTGGTCGCGAGCCTGCCGGCGCTGTTCGTGGCGCTGCTCGCCTGGCCGTTCGGCATCCTCGGCGATCGCGTCGGCCACAAACGCGTGCTGTTCTGGGCGACCGTGGTCTACGGTGCGTTCGGGACGGCCCCGGTGTGGCTCACTACCTTGCCGCAGATTGTGGCCTCGCGCGGCTTGGTCGGCATCGCCGAGGCTGCCATCATGACCTGCAGCACGACATTGATCGGCGATTACTTTGGGGCCGAACGGCGCGGACGCTACCTGGCATTGCAGACCGGCACAGCGCCGCTGATGGCGATGACCGTCATTGCATTGGGCGGCGCGCTGGGCGATTCGAACTGGCGCAATCCGTTCCTCGCCTATGGCTTCGCATTTGCTCTGGCGCCATTGACGGGCCTGCTGCTGTGGGAACCGAGGCGCGCTAGCGCGACAACCGAGGCGGGGGCGCCGCAAGGTGCTCAAGGTCCACCGGCATTTCGTTGGCGCAAGCTGCTGCTGATCTGCGCCGTGACCTTATTTGCGATGACGGCCTTTCTGATCACCGTGATCCAGACCGGTTTCGTGCTCACCGAGCGCGGCCTGAGTTCGCCGGCGAAGATAGGCCTGTGGCAGGGCATCGCATCGCTCGCCAATCCGCTGGGCGCACTGACCTTCGGCCTGGTGCGTTCGCGTCCGCTGCCGAAGGTGGCCTGGTGTTTGCTGCTACTCAGCACCGGTTTTTTTGTGATCGCACTGCTGCCGAGCTGGCAGAGCGCCGTGGTCGGCGCGGTCATCGCCAACTACGGCGCCGGAATGATCCTGCCGACGCTGGTGACCTGGGCGATCACGACGCTGCCGGCGGCGCAGCGCGGTACCGGCACCGGGCTGTGGATGGCGGCGAGTTTTCTCGGCCAGTTTCTGAGTCCGCTGATCGTGCTGGGTCTGCGCCATCTCACCGGTAGCCTGTCGGGTGCCATTCTCGTCTATGCCGCGGCCTGCGCAGTGTCGGCGCTGAGTGCCAGCGCTTGTCTGGTTGCCGCCGCGCGAGCGAACACGGTGCCGCCGACGTGATCAGCGACGCCGCCTAAGCCGCACGGGACGTTGCGGGTCAGGCAACGCGCTATCGGTAGTTGAACGCTTCGATCGTGACCGTGACTCGCGCGCTCGGCGCCGCGGCGCCGGTCGCGTTGGCATCCCCGAGCGCGACGTAGAACTGACTGGGGCGGGTGCGCTGCGGACTGGAAATGATCGGCACGTACACCGTGATTTTATCCGCGCCGCTCGGAATCCTTTCGATACGCCGTCCCAGCGCGGCGTAGTCAACGTCCGGCTGTGCCGATGCGCCTTCGGTCCACCAGATGAAGCTCACATCGCGATCGGTACTGCCGAGGCGCCGTACCACGATGCGCGCTGCCGGCTCGCCGGCGGCGACATCGTAACTGGAGGCGGCAAACCCGACCCGGGCCACGCCCGTCTCCTCGGCGCTCGCGCTCGCCGTTGCCGCCGCGCTCATGCTGGCCACGCGAGCCGAGCGGGCGCGAGACGTCGCCGGCGCCGCCGGCATCACCGGGTCCGCAGACACAGGCACTGCGGCTGGTGGGATCGGCGACAGCGACGCGCCAGCCCGATCATGTGCTGCCGGCGCAGCGGCTGCTGCCGGCGACGACCGGTTCGCGGACGGTTGCAGTTGCTGCCAGGCGCTGTCCCAGGCGTTCTGGGCGCCGGCCAGCGCCTGCGCCCAGTTGACGCCTGACTGGCGATCAATCGCGAATGCGGCCAGGCCCAGGCTGAACAGCACCACCGCCGCGGCGGCCACGCGTTGCGGCCACTGGCGCGGTGGCGGCGCGGCCGCGAGCCGCGCCAGCGGCGGCAGGGCCTCCGCGCCTTCGGCAACCCCGAGCTGCTCGAGCCATTTTTCCATTGTCATGTTGCGCTGCTCGCGGCTCCAGGCGAGGCCGCGCCGCAAGGCGCGCCAGTTGTCGCCGCGCATAGCGGAGGGCCGTCGCGGGCGCAGACGCCGTCCGCGCGCCACCAGCGATGAGCGTAGATCGAACGGATGCTTGCCGGCGAGCAACTGATACGACAGGCAAGCCAGCGCGTAGATATCGTCGCGCGGATCGGCGCACCAGCCCTGCAGCTGCTCGCAACTCGCGTAAGCGGGGGTCGCCTGACGATAATCGCCGCCGGGGGACAGCTCGGAAATCCAGGGCTCGCCCGGTCGCACGATGCCGCTGCCGAAATCGAGCACCCGCACGTGGCCGTCGCGGGTGATCATGACGTTGTGCGGCTTGAGATCCGCATGCACCACACCGCGCGAATGCGCATGCGCGACGGCGGCACCGATGTCGCGAATGATCGTCAGCGCGTAGCGGCGCGGCAGGGGACCGCCGGCACGCTTGAGCAGCTGGCTGAGCCGCTCGCCTTCGAGGAACTCCATCGAATAAAACGACGCGTCGCCCTCGCGGTCGATGTCGTAGACGTTGACCACGTTCGGGTGCGAGAGCCGCTGGGCGTTATGAAACTCGCGCCCCAGCGCAGCGACGCTGCCGGGCCGCGACGGATGCGGCTGCACGATCTTGATGGCGACATAGCAGTCGGCGACGCCGAGGCTGGTGCGATAGCGATCGCGCGCCTTGAATACCGATGCCATGCCGCCGCGGCCGAGCAGCTGCAGCAGCTCGTAGCGCTCGCGCAGCACGGTACCGAC
>DATNNU010000060.1:0-2204 GCA_035601675.1 Steroidobacteraceae bacterium
GCCCATCACGACCGTGCCCTGGATGTGCGCCGCGGTTGAGCCGATCTGCGTATCCGCCACTCGTTCAATCGGCAGCGCGCTGGCGAGCGTATCGATCATGCGGGGAACCTGGGCGGCGCCGCGCTTGGCGTAATCGGAATAGTCGGTGAAGCGGGCCTCGGCCATGCGCGGATCCGCCGCGCTGACGGTGACGGTGTTGTCATCGCGCGGCAGGTCGTCGAACAGGAAGCGCAGCAGCAGGCGCTCGCTCCAGCGGCCCGGTTCCGGGCGCAGAGCCCCGTTCCAATAGCCGAAAGGCGAATTCCAGGTTTCGATCATGCACCCCGCATGATTGCGGCGGTGCTCGCCCTCGTAGAAGAGATAGCCCAGCCCGCTCAGCAGCGTACTGCCGTTGTAGGATTTGACCCCGGCCAGATCGAGCGTCACGTCGATGGGCAGTTGCTCGTGCAGACGTTTGCCGAGCAGCGGATGGGTGATGCCAGAGCGCAGCAGGATGTGCGGATTGAACAGCGCGCTGGCGCCGAGCACCACCAGATCGGCCTCGGCGCGCTCGCTCTCGCCGTTGCGGGTGTAGCTCACGCCGCGGGCGACGCCGGCGGCGGTATCGACCGCGTCCACGGCCGAATGCAATTGCAGCGTGACGCGTGGATCAGAATAAATCCAGGCCAGGCCGTTCTGGATGGTGAACTTGGCGTCGATCGGGCACAGCTCGCAGAAACCCGTGGCGCAACACACGCCGCGTTTACCGGTCGCGACGCTGGCCCGGGCGGTGGACATCTGATACCAGCCCTGCGGGAAACGCTGTTTCAACAGCACTTCAGGATCGGACAATCGATGCGGCGGCAGCGGGAAAGGCCGCGATCGCGGCATCGGGCTGTCGGCGGGTCCGGACACCAGCATGACCTGTTCGACGGTGCAGTAGTGCTGCTCGAGCTGATCGTAGGACATCGGCCAGTCGAGGCCGACACCGTAGCGCGACTTGAGCTGAAAATCGCCCGGCATCATGCGGGTCGTGCCGCCGGCCCAGCATTTGGAATTGCCGCCGAAGCCGGGGCTGGTGAACCAATCCTTCTCCGGGGTCAGGTTGTGGAACACTTGATTCGGGGCGATGCTCGAAGTGCGACGATTGGCCAGCTGCCAGGATTTTTCATCGCTGCCGCCGCGCTCGAGCACCAGCACGCGTAGCGTGGCGGGCGCCCGTTCGAGATAGCGCATCAGGAAAAACGCGCTGGCAAAGCCCGTACCGACGATGATCAGATCATAGCGTGCAGACTTCAAATCATCGTTCCTGATAGCACGGCTTTGGTAATGGGGGCGGGCGCCTGCTGCGGCGCAAAACCAATGATAAGGTTTAAGCGGCCTGGGTTCCGTGCATCGCTCACATAACTTCGGCGCACGCGAGCGGCCGAGCGCTGCGATGCGCGCGCCGCGGCCGCAATCCCCGCTAATGCTGCACTGCAGTAGTGCACCCCGCGGTGGCGCTCACAGCAACGCGTCGCGATCGCCGCCGCCAATTCATCACCGCAGATGGCAGCTGACTGCAGGGGCGGCCTGCGTGCCCGCCGGTGTGGACGGCCCTGTGCCGTCTGATGGCAGCGGCGATGCTAGCATGGCCGCTGGCAATCGGGCCGCCACAGCCGTGCCAGGCCACTCGCGCAAGCGGTCACCGAAATACGGGCGGCGATTGCGACGGGCCAGCGCAGGGAGTCAGTATCGCGATGAATTCGATGGCGCCGGCCGTGGCACAGCGCGCCGGTCTGTCCAAGTGGCAATGGTGGTTGATCGCGGCCTTGGTGCTCCTGCTGTGGCTGCTGCAGCGGTGGCTGTTCAGGCCGATCCTCCTCGACTACTTCCCCACGCTCGATGAGATCGGGGTGCGGGCCGGATCGATGCCGATCGGGGCTCCGATCAATCCGTGGCGTTGGTTCACGCATGGATTTGAGGGCTATTTTGTCCCCTATCCCGAGTGGGGAGGGCCCGGCAGCGACTTCTGGCGGCCGCTGATCAACGGCTACTACTGGCTGAGCTATCACGTCTTTGGCCAGCACGGCGCCGATCAGCTGCTCGTGGGCTACGCCGCCCACGCGCTGGTCGTTGGCCTCGTGTGCTATCTGTCGGTGGCCGTATTGCGGTTGCGCTGGTGGCTGGCTGCGGCCGCCGTGGCGATCGCGATCTGCAATCCGAGTTACCTGCAGCAGGATACG
>DATNNU010000061.1:0-7758 GCA_035601675.1 Steroidobacteraceae bacterium
GACCGGATCGCCGTTCTGCGGATCGGACCGCAGCAGCTTGTCGCGCTGCACGTGGTCGAACAGGCGCGCCTCGAGCGACAAGTCCCAGTGCGGAAACACGTCGCGCCACTGCAGCCCCGCACCCTCGTAATAGCCCAGAGCCGGGGTCGGTGCGGCGTAGCGCGCGAAGCCAAAGAATGCGCCGATCGCGAAGTGCCGGTCCAGTCGATAGCGGAAATCCAGTATCCGCAGCGCCACCATCGGGCCGTGGAAATCATCGAATTCGGCACGCACGCCCAGGTCGGCGTGCTCGCTGACCGCACGCCGCACGCCGACACCCAGATGTGGCGAGATCACGTTGCGGTATTGCGCGAGTGCCGACTCCTGCGCCGCCGAAAAACCCCCGAGATCGAGCCCGATGCGACCGCCGCTCACGCCGACATCGACGAAGCGCTCGAGCCTGGCGGCAGCCGCGGTGTCTTCGATGTCCTGGGCGTCAGCGGCCGACTGCTCGTCGTCGACGTAGACACGGGCGGCTGCCCCTTCCTGATTGCCGCCGTCCAGGCGCACGAACGCCGCCAGGCGTGCGAAGCTCTTGCCGTAGACGTCGCGGCCGAGATCGACCGTCAGGCCGCGGGTATAGCCGTTGCGCGGCTGTGCATACTCGGCCGTCAGCATGCTGGCCCGGCGGTAGTCGACTGCTGGAAAGCCCAGAGCGGCGGAGTAACCCTGATTCTGCAGCGTGCGGTAGCGCAGATTGATCTCATCGCCGGATTGCAGTGCCCAGCCGAGCTGCGCCATCCCGGTCTGCGCACCGACGGCATCGCCAAAGCTGCGCCAGTCGGCGCCCCAGTTGCCGGTGACGTAGCCATTCACCGTCATCCCTTCCAGCCAGACGTAATCGGTATACCAGGAGTTCTGCCACTCCGAGGCTTCTAAAGTCAGATCGAAGCGCTGGAAGAACTGTGGAAAATGCACCCCCGCTGACAGCCCCGTGTTGTGGAAGCGCAAGCGATTGCCGTGCAGCGTGTCCCGCGCCGCGTACTCGACGTAGGCCACGAACGGCTGCGGCGCCGGAAAGGTATAGGCGCTGGTAATCGACACCAGGCGGTTGGCAAATCTGCTGTCGAGGTTGGTGACGCCGGGGCTGCTCGCGGAGGTCCTGCTGAAAATGTTGCCGAAGAACTGGCTGATCGAACTCGGACGCGCGCCGCCGCCGAACTGCCAGGTGCCGTTGCCCGAAATCGCCCAACCCTGCACCGGCTCGATACCCAGGTGGATGCCGGCCAGTCGCGGATAGCCCGCCGTGAGTCCATTGTGCCAGACGATCTGGTTGGTGTAGGTCATGCGCGAGAGGAACAGTTCGTACTGCAGCCCCACTCCACCGATCGGCCGCTGGTTCGACAACGTGATCGAGGGCAACGTCGGCGCTTCGGTGCTCACCAGCATGCTGCTGTCGGTTAGCGGCGAGAACCAATGATCGCGATAGCCAAGGTCGAGCTGCAGGTATTCATCGCCGAGGCTGGCCATGCTGCCGGCCGGGTTGACGCGGCTTTCAGTGCCGCCGTAGCCAACGCCGGCCGCCGTCAGTAACAGGTAATCGCCGGGTCGATAAAAAGCCGACGCTGAGGCCTGCCAGGGTGAACCAGCGCGCTCGCCGCGCTCATTGGGCAGCGTCGTGGTCGAGTGCTTCGCCGCTGCGGCTTCCGCGCTTGCGTGAGTGACACCCGCGCTCTTGAAGTAACGGTCGAGGTAGCGCTCGACCTCGGCGCATAGCGGCCGATCCAGTCGGCGTGCTTTGGGCAGCGCCAACATCACCTTGTCCACCGAGACCGGCCGTGTCAGGAGCGGTTGGCCGCCGAGTATCAGCACACGCTCGATCTTGCGCTCGATCTCGGGCGACAGATTGAGCGGCAGATAGGGACTCACGCCGCTGGCGCGCGCCGTGCCGCTGGCACCAAGGCCCGCGGCCAGCACAAACATTGCGGCCCAGCCCCCGCAGCGAGCTAGGCTCACGCCGCCTTCTCTTCAGATCGCTTACGGGCAGGACCGCACGAGGCGTTGGCGCACGCCGCCGCCGCTGCGAGCAGCTGGCGATCGCACACATATTCGGCTTGGTCAACGGCGATGATCATGGCCTGCCTGATTATAGTGGAGGATGCGCGCCGCATCGCGCATTCGGCGCCGACTGCCCGCCGGCACGGCCGCGATCATCCCCAGCGGGCGGTGCAGCGCACGCTCTTCCACGGCGGTGTCTCCAATGACACCGGTACGCTGTCGGCGGAGAATTCCGGACCAGCGTCCGCAGCGTGCATGGCCTCGACGTTGTAGATGATCTCGCCAACCTCGCGGATGCGCTGCGACAGGGCCCCATTGATCGCTGCGCGCCGATGGTAACCGAAAAAGCCGGCATGAAAAGCACGCGGCCGGTACGGATAGGCGATCGGGCGGCGCGCGCCCTGCTCCTCCTGGATGCGCCGGATCAGCCCGTCGTGCTCGACGTACCCCGCCCCGACCTGGCTGGCGCCCCAGTGTTGCTGGCAATAGGCGCCGGGATCCTCGAAATATTCGCGCCTCACGTGCGGCGCGATCCGCCGCACGATCACCGAGCGCTCGAAGCAAACCCCGAGCGAGCAGTAATCCAGCGTCGTGACGTAATAGGCCTCGGGGTCGGCTGCCTCCGGCACCGCACGATTGGTGTTGCGCGTGGCGATCGAACAGAACAACTGCGGCTGCGCCGCCTGCACCGCGTAGTGCCAGCGAAGGAAATCGCGCGCCACCATGACGTCCTCTTCCACCATGAACACGTAGCGTCGCGTCGTGGCAGCGGCCCGCAGATAGCCTCCGAGCACGTTGGCGCTCTGCTTGCCGCGCCGATATGGACAATGCGGCGGCACATCGATCTCGTAGCTGCCAAGCTGCGGCCCGAACTCGTCAATGACCTCAAGGTTGCGCGCGTCGTGGCCGCGATCGGGGCGGAACAGCACGTGCAGATCGCCGATACCCTCGGCCCGCCGCAGGTTATCGAGACAGTGCCAGAGAAATTCGGGCCGGCGCCAACACGGAATAATCAATACGTCGCGGTTCTGGACCAGCGTACCTGCCACGGCGCCTCAGTGCGCCCACTCGCGACGCGCCCGTGCGCAGCGCGTCGGTTCTACCGCCTCGGCCGCGCTCAGCTCGATGGCCTCATCAGGCATCACGCCTGGTGTTGGAGTCGCCATGGACTTGACTGGTCCTTCGGCACATGAGTGCCGCGGGCGGAAAATACCGCAATGCCAGCCTGGAAGATAGGGACATCGGCGACGGCGAGTCGGTACGACACCTCAGGCACGCTTCCAGCTGGTAGCGCCTCCGGGTTGGTCTTCGAGCACTACGCCCGCTTGCGAGAGCTGACCACGGATACGATCGGCAGCGGCGAAGTCACGCGCCAGGCGCGCCGCATGACGCGCCCCAATCAGCGCCTCGATCTGCGCCTCATCCAGTTCCGCTGCAGTCGCGCTCGCGACGTCCTCGGTCCCGAGCGGCCACTCCGGCGCCAGCCGGAACCAATGCTCCGCCGGCAGCCGCAGCAGACCGAGCAGACCCGCAAGACGGCGCAGCTCCGCGGCCAGCGCCACGATCTCGGCCACCGCGCCGGCGGCGCGCGCCGCATTGAGCTCGCGCGCGATGCCCTGCAGCACCGCCAGCGCGTCGGGCGTATTGAAATCATCGTCCAGTGCCGCCTCGAAGCGCGCACTGTATGCGCTGAGCCCGGGTCCATCGGCCGCGGCCGCAGGCCGCGCCTCAATGCCGCGCAGCGCCGTGTATAGCCGGCTCAGTGCCGCGTCAGCCTGCAGCAGCTGCACCTGGCTGTAGGTGATCGGACCGCGGTAGTGACTTGAGAGCAGGAACGCGCGCAGTACCTCGGGATGCCGCAGGCGCGGCAGCAGCTCGCGCACCGTAAAGAAGTTGCCCAGCGACTTCGACATCTTCTCGTTGTCGAGTGTGACGAAGCCGTTGTGCGCCCAGACGTTGACGAACGGGCCGTCGCCCGCGGCGCAGGACTGCGCGATCTCATTCTCATGGTGCGGGAACTTCAGATCCATGCCGCCGCCGTGCAGATCGAAATGCGGGCCGAGCAATGCCGCCGACATCGCCGAGCATTCGATATGCCAGCCGGGCCGCCCGTCGCCCCAGGGGGAGGCCCAGAAAGGCTCGCCGGGCTTGGCCCGCTTCCACAGCACGAAATCCAGCGGATCGCGTTTGGCTTCGTCCACCTCGACGCGGGCGCCGGCACGAAGATCCGCCAGGCGCTTGCCGGACAGCTGTCCGTAGGGCGCGAACCTGGCGACCGCGTACAGCACATCGCCCTGCGTGCCCACGTAGGCATAGCCGCGTTCGATCAGCCGCGAAATCATCGCGATCATGCCGGCAACGTACTCGGTGGCGCGCGGTTCGTGATCGGGCGGCTCGATGCCGAGGGCCGCGAAGTCCTCATGCATGGCGCCGATGAAGCGTCGCGTCAGCGCATCGATCGGTTCACCATTCTCGGCCGCGCGGCTGATGATGCGATCGTCGATGTCGGTGATGTTGCGCACGTAGGTGACCACCAGGCCGCGGTGTCGCAGCCAGCGACGGATCACGTCGAACGCCACATAGCAGCGGGCGTGGCCGACGTGGCAGTAGTCGTAGACCGTGACACCGCAGACGTACAGACCGGCTCGCCCGGCGTGGATCGGCCGGAATTCCTGCTTCAGGCCGGTCATGGAGTTATGGATGCGCAGCATGCGAGGACAGTGCCTGGGCTCAGACGGCCGCGAATCGCAGCAACCGCGCGCGTATCCGATCGGTCGGCATGGCGGCCAGCAATGGTGCGAGTTCGGGGCCATGCAGCCTGCCGGTGAGCGCCGCCCGCAGCGGCATGAAGAATGCCGCGCCCTTGCGGCCGGTGGCGCTGCGCAAGGCAGCGATATCCGGTCGATCGCTGACGGCGTTGGCCGCCGCGGTGAAGAATTCCGGGCCCGCCTCGCGCACTGTGCGCAGCGCGGGCTCCTCGAACGACAGCGCTTCGCCAAAGATGATCTGCTGCCACAGGCGCGCGTCCTCGGCCAGCACGATATTCGGCAGTACCGCGGTGAGAAAGGCATCGGACTGGCTCACCGTCAGCTCGGGCGGCAGGATCGAAATGAGCCAGATGCGCGCCTGCTCGCCCGATAGGCCATGCACCCATTCACTCTGCCAGTGCCGCAGCTGCGCCAGATCGAAATGCGCCGGTGCGCGCTGCAGATGCTTCAGGTCGAAGGCAGACGCCATCAGCGGCAAGCTCAGCATCCGATTCAGCGGCGTGGAATGTCCGAGCCGAAACAGGTGATTGCACACTGCCGCACTCGAGTAACCGGCCTCACGCAGTTCGCGCACGCCGGTGGCGCCATGGCGCTTGGATAGCGGCGTGCCGTCCGTCCCGACCAGCAGCGAGACATGGCCATAGCGAGGCGGCGGCAGCCGCAGCGCCGCGAGCAGCAGCCGCTGTCGGGGGGTGTTGCTCAGGTGATCCTCGCCGCGCAGCACATGCGTGATACGCATCAGTGCATCGTCGAGCGCGTTGCTGAAAAAGAACGCCGCACTGCCGTCCTCGCGCCGGATGATGAAGTCGCCGATGTCGTCGGACAGGAAGCTTTGCGCACCGTGCACCAGGTCCTCGAATTCGATGCGCTGTCCGCTCGGCACCCGAAAGCGCAGGCTCGGCTTGCGTCCCTGCGCCAGGCGCGCCGCGCGCTCGGCGGCGCTCAGCTCGCGGCAGGTTCCGGCGTAGCGCGGCGGGCGGCCGGCGGCCAACTGCGCGCGTCGCGCCAGATCCAGCTCGAGCTTGCTGCAGAAGCACGGATACGCCAGCCGCTCGCTTTCGAGCCGCTCAAAGTACTGCTGGTAGAGCGCGGTGCGCTGCGATTGACGATAGGGCCCATGCGCACCGGGGCGATCCGGTCCCTCGTCCCAATCCAGTCCCAGCCACGCAAGATCGGCACACAGCCCGGCCACCATGTCCTCCTGGGTACGCAGGGCATCGGTATCCTCGATACGCAGCACGAAACGGCCTGCGTGCTTGCGCGCCAGCAGAAAATTGAACAGCGCCGTGCGCGCGTTGCCCAGGTGCAGTGCGCCGCTGGGGCTGGGCGCAAAGCGGGTCACGACGGTGTCTTCGGACATTGCCGTACAATGTAGCCTAACTATCCGCGCTGAGCGATCCGCCCTGGGCACGCTGTTCATCTCCGATCTGCATCTGGATGCCAGCGAGCCGGCGGCCGGCGCGCAGTTCATCGATTTTCTTGCGGCCCGGGCCAGCACTGCCGACGCGCTCTATATTCTCGGCGACCTGTTTGAAACCTGGATTGGCGATGACGATAACGAGCCGTATCGCGACCGCATCTGCATGGCGCTCGCAAGCCTGAGCCGGCGCGGGGTGGCGTGCTACGTGATGCATGGCAATCGCGACTTCCTCTACCAGAGCGGTTTTGCGCGCCGCACGGGCGCGCGCTTGATCGCCGATCCGATCATCATCGATCTGTACGGCGAGCAGGCGCTACTCACGCATGGCGATGCGCTGTGTACCGCCGATCGGCCCTATCAGCTGCTGCGCGGCGTGGTTCGCAGCCCGCGCTGGCAACAGCGCTTCCTGCGCCTGCCGCTCGAGCTGCGGCGCAGCCTTGCCGAGCAGGCCCGCCAGGGCAGCCAGCGCCATACGCAGCGCACCGCCGACCCGATCATGGACGCGGATCAGGCTGCCGTTGCCGCGGCGCTGCGCGCCTGCGGCGTGCGCACCTTGATCCACGGACACACCCACCGGCCGGCAGTGCACGAGTTCGAGCTCGACGGCCGACCCGCGCGGCGCATCGTGCTCGGCGCATGGCACGATCGGGGCAGCGCGCTGGCCTGGGGACCGACGGGATTCAGGCTGGAGGAGCTGCCGAGGAGCACGGCTGCGCAGGGCGCTTGATCGGCGCCGCAGCGGCTGTGGCCTGTGCCGCACGGCTCGCAGGCGGCGGGCCGGAGTGAAAACGCAACTGCTCATCGCAGGCGCTGATCAGCCCGGCTTCCACCGCGGCGAGCGCCGCCAGCCGCGCCGGCAGTTGTCCCGGATCGCAGGCCGCGCCGGCGCGCTGCGCCAGACGCAGGTAGAGCTCGAAATGGCGTGCCTCGGCCTGCCGCAGAGCGGCGTAGAAACTGCCCATGGGCTCGGGCAGGCGCGGCGCCAGCAGCGCAAAGCGCTCACAGGAACGAGCCTCGATCAGCGCGCCGGCGAGCATCAGGTCGAGCTTTCTCCCCGGCTCATGCTGCCGTAGCGCCGCGCGCAGGCCGGCCGCATAGCGCCCGGGCCGCTGGCGCTCGACGCTCACCCGCAGCCGGCGCATCAGCTGCGATACCTGTTCGAAATGACGCAGCTCTTCTCGCGCCAGCCGCGACAGCGCCGAGCTCAGATCCTGGTCATCGGGATAGGCGAAGATCAGCGCCAGCGCGCTGGAAGCCGCCTTCTTCTCGCAGTTGGCGTGATCGATCAGCAGCTCACGCCAGTGCTCGCAGGCGGCATCGACCCAGGCGCTCGGAGTCGGCGCCGCGAGGATCACACCAGCGCGCCCTTGGTCAGCCAGGCAGCGCGCGCAGCGTCGAGCGCCCGCACGGTATCCATGGCGTCAGTGAAGCGATCCTGCGGATGCTTGCCGAGCATGCGTTCGAGCAGCGGCTGCAGATCGAGCAGCGGCTCGGGCAGGCGCGGCAACGGCGCATTGCGGTGCATGTAAATGA
>DATNNU010000062.1:0-6799 GCA_035601675.1 Steroidobacteraceae bacterium
CGGGCAGCATCGCCTCGAGCTGGGCGCGCACGCGACGCGCCAGCGTCGGCGACTGTCCCGAGCTGCCGATGGCGACCACGAGCGGCGATCGATCGACAATGGCCGGCATGACGGCGGACGAGGCTGCGGCATCGTCCACGACGTTGACGAAGATGCCGCGCGCTGCGCCGGCGGCGGCCACCGCGTGATTGACTTCACTGCGATCGGTGGCCGCGATGGCGAATATTGCGCCATCGAACTGCCGCGGCTCGAACTCGCACGCCAGGTGTTCGATGCGGCCGGCATCGCGATACATCGCCAGCTCTGCATGCAGCTGTGGTGCCACCACCCGCACGCGCGCATGAGCTTTCAGCAGCAGTTCGACCTTGCGAGTGGCCACGGCGCCGCCACCGACCACCAGTGCCAGCTGATCGCGCAGATTGAGAAATACCGGCAGATAATCCATGGGCCGACTTTAGCGGATCGGACGACGC
The DNA here is from genome assembly GCA_035601675.1 of Steroidobacteraceae bacterium. Taxonomy (GTDB): domain Bacteria; phylum Pseudomonadota; class Gammaproteobacteria; order Steroidobacterales; family Steroidobacteraceae; genus FEN-1191. Next base: position 474 of record DATNNU010000062.1, read on the forward strand.
TTGACCTCGGCGGCCGGGGTTGGCCCGGCCGATGTAGCTAGCTGACCGTGGCCGGTCGGCGCCGCGGGTGCAGGCCGCACTCGCGGGACTCGGGTTTTTCCCACCACCAGCGGCCGGCACGATGGTCGGCTCCCGGCTCCACGGCCCGCGTGCAGGGTGCACAGCCGATGCTCGAATAGCCGCGATCATGCAGCGGGCTGTAATAGAGCTGATGGGCGCGGATATAGGTCCAGATCTCCGCTTCCGCCCAGTCGAGCAGCGGGCTGATCTTCTGCAGACCGGTGCGCTCGTCCAGCGCCACGGGCTGGGCCGCGGCGCGCTGCTGCGACTGTTCGTGGCGCACGCCGGTCACCCAGGCGCGGTAACCCGCTACCGCGCGATTGAAGGGCTCGACCTTGCGAATCTGGCAGCAGCTGACGCGCTCGCCCAGACTGTTGTAGAAGCCATTGATGCCGTGCTCGCGCACGTAGTCCTGCACCGCCTGCGCATCCGGGTAATACAGCTTGATTCGCCGGTGATAGCGGCGTTCAAGGCGTTCGAGCAGTATCAGGGTCTCCTCGGGCAGCCGACCGGTGTCGATGCTGACGATGTCGATTTCGGGCACCTGCGTGCAGATCAGGTCGGTGAGCACCATGGCTTCGGCGCCAAGGCTGCTGGCATACACCACTCGCCCGTGATCACGCACCCCCTGGCGCAGCAGCCCGAGGCTGGCTTCCACCTTGGCGGCGAGCGCCGGATCGATCGGGGTCTGGTGGCTGGCGGCCGTCGGCATAAGGGGCGGATTCTGCCCGCCCGACTCATAACATTGGCTTATATGTTAAGGACCGTGGCCGCACTGGCGGCTTGCATGGCAGGCCGTGACGGCGGCACCGGGCATGTGACAATGTGTGACCGCCGGCCGGCAGCCTCGCGGCACACTGTCAGCCTCGCGATCAACTTCCAATTATCGGAAACTGCATTGAGCTCTCTCGATCTGCGCCGTTTGCGTCAAAACGAGCATGTCCGTGCGCTAACGCGCGAGGTCCACGTACAGCTCGACCAGCTGATCCAGCCGCTGTTCGTGGCCGAGGCCATCACGCATCCCGAGCCGGTACCCGGCCTCACCGGGGTACATCAGGAGAGCAGCGAATCGCTGCTGCGTCAGGTCGAGCGCGACCTGAAGGCCGGCGTGACGAAGTTCCTGCTGTTCGGCGTTCCTCGGGCGCGCGCCGAGCGCCAGATCGACTGGTCGTTCACCGCGAGCCAGGTGCGGGCGCTGAAGGCACGCTTTGGCCGCGACATCTGGCTCGCCACCGACGTCTGTCTGTGCTCATCGACGCCCCACGGCCACTGCGGCGTGCTCAATGCCGAGGGCGATCATCTGGACAACGATGCCAGCGTGGCCGAACTGGTGCAGGCCGCTCTGGCCTATGCCCAGGCCGGCGCCGACTGTGTCGCCCCGAGCGACATGATGGATGGACGCGTCGGCGCGATCCGCACCGCACTCGACGGCGCCGGGCTCGAGCGCACCATTCTGATGAGCTACGCGGTCAAATTTCACTCAACGCTGTACGGGCCATTTCGGCTCGCGGCCGATTCCGCGCCGAAATCCGGCGCGGCACTGAAGGACCGAGCCAGCTATCAACTCGATCCGGCGCGCCCGAACGACGCCTGGCTGTGCGCCGAGCGCGATGCCGCTGAGGGCGCCGACATCCTGATGGTCAAACCCGGGCTGCCGTATCTGGATCTATTGCGCGAGCTGTCGCGCGCAATCCGCAAACCGTGGGCGGTGTATCACGTCAGCGGCGAATTCGCGGCGCTCGAAGCCCTGGTCGCTCAAGGCCTTGCCGATCGCGCGGCACTGCACCGGGAGATCCTGATCGCGTTCCGGCGCGCCGGGGCGAGCATGATCATTACCTATGGCGCGCGCTTTGCGTGCGACTGGCTTGCCACTTGAGCGGCCGGGGCAAGCGCTCCGAGGAGCTGTTCATGCGCGCACGACACGTGTCGCCGGGCGGCGTACATTCCCCGGTGCGCGCGTTTCGCGGCGTCGGCGGCACGCCGCGCTTCATGACCGGCGGCGCCGGCGCCTATCTGCGCGACGTCGACGGCCGCGATTACCTCGATTTCTGCATGGCATTCGGGCCTTTGATCCTGGGTCACGCCGACACGGGGGTGCGGCTCGCCGCCGAAGCGGCACTGGCACGCGGCTGGAGCCTCGGCACCGCCGAGCCGTACAGCCTGGAACTGGCGGAATTGATTACGGCCCGCGTGCCCTGGGTCGAGAGCATTCGATTCGTCAATTCCGGAACCGAAGCGGTGATGTCGGCGCTGCGCGTTGCGCGCGCGGCGACCGGACGCGCGAAGATTCTGAAATTCGAAGGCTGTTACCACGGACACACCGACTCGATGCTGCTGCGCGCCGGTTCCGGCCTCGCCGAAGCGCCGCTGCCCGACAGCGCCGGCCTGGCGCCCGACGTGGTGCGCGAGACCCTGATTGCGCCGCTCGACGACCAAGCCGCGCTGCAGGCGATGTTCGTGCGGCACGGGCACGAGATCGCCGCCGTGATCATCGAGCCGCTGCCGGCCAACTACGGCCTGCTGCCGCAACGTGCCGAGTTCCTGCAGGCGATCGCCCAGGCCGCGCGCGCCCACCGCGCGCTGCTGATCTTCGATGAAGTGATCTCGGGCTTCAGGCTTTCATTTCAGGGCTACGCTGGCCTTAGCGGCATTCGCCCCGACCTGCTGACCTATGGCAAGGTCATCGGCGGCGGTTTTCCGGTCGGCGCCTATGGCGGCCGCCGCGAGCTGATGGAATTGGTCGCACCGGCCGGGCCGGTCTACCAGGCCGGCACGTTGAGCGCGAACCCGCTGGCGATGTGCGCCGGACTGGCGACCTTGCAGCGCCTGGAGGATGGTCGGCTATACCAGCGGCTCGAGGACCTCGGCGCCAGACTGCAGCACTTGCTCAGTGGCGTGGCCGGACTCGCCCTGCAGCGCGTCGGTTCGATATTCTGGATCTGCCGTTCCGCCAGCGGCTTTACCGCGAGGCCGATGCGCGCGCTGCAGCATCTGCCGCCCGATGCCGGCAAGTGCTTTGCGCCGCTGTTTCATTCGCTGCTCGAACGCGGGATCTACCTGGCACCCAGCGCTTTTGAAGTCGGCTTTCTGTCCGCGGCGCATACCGAAGCCGACATCGATGCACTCGCGCAGGCGCTGCTCGCGCCTGAGACCTCAGCCCTCGGCGGTGGCAACAGCGGCTGATGCGGGCTCGGTGGGCGCGGGTTCGGCTGGCGCCGCCTTGTTGATCGATGTCGCCGTCACGCTGCCGGCCGCAGTCACCGGCACGATCGCGGTTAGCAGCTGCACGCTATGGGCCGCGACGTCGATCGCCGGACGCTCGATTTCCTGATCCGCGCCGCGCACGTCGGCGGTATTCAGGCGCAGCCACCAGTGAAACCTCGGTTCTGGCAGCTGAAAACTGTGCGAGTCGGAGGTGTTGTTGGTCAGCAATAGGCTGATTTCGACGCGCGCCTCATCCAGCTGCCGCGCCCGGCGCACGCTCAGCAGCCGGCCTTCGGTGTACTGCCAGTCTTCGGGCCGCATGATGTCGCCGCTCTCGTCGAACCACTCGATATCGCGTACCTGCGGCAGCGGCTCGATGCGTCCGTGCTGATAGTAATCGCTGCGCAAGCTGCAGAACTCGCGGCGCAATTTGATCAGCCGCGTTACATAGGCACGCTGCTCGGCTCCTGCCGACGACAGCGCCTGCGTCCAGTCATACCAGGACAGCTCGTTGTCCTGGGCATAGGGGTTGTTGTTGCCACGCTGGGTGCGGGCGCATTCATCGCCACCAAGCAGCATCGGCGTGCCATGCGAAAACAGCAGGGTCGCGAGCATCGCGCGCTTGACCGACTCGCGCGTCGCCTGCACCGCCGCATCGTCCGTGGGCCCCTCCACGCCCCAGTTGTTGCTGGCATTGTTGTCGGTGCCGTCGCGGTTGTCTTCGCCATTGGCCTCATTGTGTTTCTGGTTGTAGCTGACCCAGTCGTGCAGCGTGAAACCGTCGTGCGCGGTGATGAAGTTCAACGACGCCCAGGGACGGCGGCCGTGGTGATCGAACAGATCGGCCGAGCCCTGCAGGCGCGCGGCCAGCGCGCCGCGCAAACCCGAATCCCCGCGCCAGAATCGGCGCACGTCGTCACGAAACTTGTCGTTCCACTCGGCCATGCCGGCCGGATGATTGCCAACCTGGTAGCCGCCGGGCCCCAGGTCCCAAGGCTCGCCGATCAGCTTGACGCGCGCCAGCGTCGGGTCCTGCAACATCGCATCGAAAAAGCCGGAACCCGGATCGTAGCCGTCGTGTTCGCGTCCCAGCGTCACACTCAGGTCGAAGCGAAAGCCGTCGACGTGGAATTCCTCGACCCAGTAGCGCAGCGAATCGAGCGTCAGCTGTATCACGCGCGAGTGCGAGAAATTCACGGTATTGCCGGTGCCGGTGTCGTTGACGCAGTGGCGCAGGTTGTCCGACACCAACCGATAGTAGGCGGAATTGTCGAGCCCGCGCATGCTCAGGGTCGGACCCATTTCGCTGCCTTCGCCGGTGTGGTTGTAGACCACATCGAGCAGCACTTCGATGCCGGCAGCATGCAGCGCCTTGATGGCCGTCTTGAGCTCGTCGAGCCCGCCATCGGACAGGTAGCGCGGCTCGGGTGCGAAATAGGCGAGCGTGTTGTAACCCCAGTAATTGGCCAGCCCGCGTTCCACCAGCCCGCGATCGTTGACGAACGCATGAATGGGCAGCAACTCGATGGCCGTGATGCCGACGCTCTTGAGATAGTCGACTGTGCGTTGGTGCCCGAGCGCTGCCGCGGTGCCGCGCAGTTGGTCGGGAATTCCCTCGAGCCGCATCGTCAGCCCGCGCAGATGCGTCTCGTAGATGATCGTATCGGTCCACGAGGTACGCGGCGGCCGGTCATCGCCCCAGTCGAAGCGATCGAGCATAACCACGGCCTTGAGGCTGGCGAACGCACTGTCGCGCCGATCGAACGACAGGTCGGCGCGAGGCGAGGTCGTCCGGTAGCCGTAGAGTGCGTCGCTCCAGCGCATCGCACCGCAGAGTTTGCGCGCGTACGGATCTAGCAGCAGTTTGTTGACGTTGTAGCGATGACCCTGCTCCGGCAGGTATGGCCCGTGTGCGCGGTAGCCGTACAGCTGGCCTGGCTTGACGCCAGGCACGTACCCGTGCCAGACGCCGTCGGTGCACTCGCGCAGCGCCAGCCGCCGCAGCTCCTGCCGGCCGCCGGCGTCGAACAGGCAAAGATAGACTTGCTCGGCGTTACCCGCAAAGACGGCAAAATTGCAGCCTGCGGAATCGCAGGTCGCCCCGAGCGGATAAGCGGTACCCGCAAGCGGGGCTTTCGGCAGGTCGGAAGGCATGCACGGCGATCCTCAGTAGCGATCACCCCCCGTGGCGCAACAATACAGTGGCCAGCGGAGGCAGTGTTAGTTCGAGTGAAAACGGTTGTCCATGCGAAGGCGCGGTACTGGTCTGCAGCCGCCCGCCATTGCCGAGATTGGAGCCGCCGTATAGCTCGGAATCGGTGTTCAGGATTTCGCGCCACAAGCCGGCGCGCGGCGCGCCGATCCGATAGTGCATGCGCGGTACCGGTGTGAAGTTGCAGACCGCGATCACCGGCGCCGAATCGGCGTGGCCCTGGCGATAGTAGGCGTAGATACTGTTGCTGTTGTCGTCGGCGACGATCCAGCGAAAGCCGGCGCTGTCGCAATCGAATACGTGCAGCGCGGGTTCCTGCCGATAGAGGCGATTCAGGTCGGCGACCAGCGTTTGCACACCGCGGTGCAGGGGATGTTCGAGCGCCACCCAGTCGAGCTGGCCGTCATGATCCCATTCCCAGTCCTGGCCGAATTCACCGCCCATGAACAGCAGCTTCTTTCCGGGCTGCGTCCACATGAAGCCGAAGTAGGCGCGCAGATTCGCGAACCGCTGCCAGGTATCTCCCGACATGCGTCCGATCAGCGAGCCCTTACCGTGCACCACTTCATCGTGCGACAGCGGCAGCACGAAGCGCTCGGAAAACGCGTACAGCAGCCCGAAGGTCATGTCGTGGTGATCGTAAGAGCGATGCACCGGATCGTGCTTCATGTAGCGCAGCGTGTCGTGCATCCAGCCCATGTTCCATTTATAGGAGAATCCCAGGCCCCAGTCGCGCGTCGAGCGCGTGACGCCGGGCCACGCCGTCGATTCCTCGGCAATCATCAGCGCGCCGGGAAATCGCTGCGCCACGGCATCGTTCAGATGCCGCAGTAAGTCGATGGCCTCGATG
>DATNNU010000063.1:0-9710 GCA_035601675.1 Steroidobacteraceae bacterium
GCGCCCGATCCTTGACACCCGCGGCCAGCGTTCGCGTGATGCGCGCGCGCCAGCGGCCGCTGACGCCGGTGCGTGACGTGCTGTCTGAATTGTCCTTAGCCATGGCTGCGCGAGCTGCAGGCGACGTTGCTATGCCGAGCGTCGCGGCCGCGCCGGTGCAGTACGGTATGGATTGGCGACTCCCAGTCGGCGCAGCACGCGGATCTCGCGCCGCTCCATACGCAGCGCCTCATCCTCGCGCTCATGGTCGTAGCCCGAAAGATGCAGCACGCCGTGCACCACCAGATGCGTCCAGTGCGCGCGTGCGCTCTTGCGCTGCGCGCGCGCCTCCGCTCGCAGCACCGCCGGACAGATCACCAGATCGCCCAACAGACCCGAGATGCCCGCAGCCCCCGGCGGCGCCGGAAACGACAGCACGGTCGTCGGCCGGTCGCGCCCGCGGTAGCGCGCATTGAGCGCGCGGCTCGCCGCCGGGCCTACCAGCAGCACCGAGATCTCGCGGCCGGCGGCACGTGAGCCGAGCGCCGCGCCGGCCCAGCGTTGCAAGTCGCGCGCCGCGGGCAACCAGCCGCCACGTACCCGGCGCATGACGCTGACCCCCGGCAGCCGGCTCATGGATCACGGGCCATCTCATGCGACTCGTAGGCCTGCACGATCCGCTGCACCAGCGGATGGCGCACCACGTCGCCGGCATCGAAGATAGTGAAAGCCACGCCCTGCACGCCGCGCAGGATCAGCTGCGCGTGCTGCAGGCCGGACATGCGCCCGCTCGGCAGATCGGTCTGCGTCAGATCACCGGTCACCACCGCGCGTGCGCCGAAGCCAATGCGCGTCAGGAACATTTTCATCTGCTCGATGGTGCTGTTCTGCGCTTCATCGAGAATGATGAACGATTCATTCAGCGAGCGCCCGCGCATGAACGCCAGCGGCGCCACTTCGATCGCATTGCGTTCGATAAAGCGCGCCACGCGCTCAAAACCCATCAGCTCGTACAGCGCGTCGTACATTGGCCGCAGGTACGGATCGACCTTCTGCGCCATGTCGCCCGGCAGGAATCCTAGCCGCTCGCCGGCCTCGACCGCCGGTCGCACCAGCACGATGCGGCGCACGCGCTCGGACAGCAGCGCCTCGACCGCGCAGGCCACCGCCAGATAGGTCTTGCCGGTGCCGGCCGGACCGATGCCGAAACTCAGATCGTGGTGCTGGATGTTTGCCAGATATTCGCGCTGATGCGCGCCGCGCGCGCGCACCATAGTGCGGCGAGCGGAACCGCCGCTGCCGCCCTCCTCCTGCTGCGTATCATGGCCGGGGCTCGCCGGCGCGACGACGGCATCGCCGTGGCCGTCGCCGCGGCCATTGCTCTCGTCATCCCCTTTGCCATTACTCTTGCCGTTGCGATCATTGGCATGCTCCACCAGGCAAAGGTGCACCTGCTCGGGCGTGAGCTGCTGATGTCTGGTTTGTGCGAACAGCTCGCGCAGCACCACTTCGGTAGCGGCGGCGCGCGCGCCCTTGATCCGGAATTCATGGCCGCGCCGGCGAATCTGCACGCCCAAGCGCGTTTCCACCAGCCGCAGGTTGCCATCGAGCGGCCCGCACAGGCTCGCCAGGCGCGCGTTATCGGCCGGCTCGAGAGCGAATTCGCGCGCGGCGGCGCTGCCGGAGCTCACGCGGCCTCGAGCTCCCGCAGCAGACGGCCGCGCAGCGAGTGCGGGCGCGCCTCGGTGACGGTGACATCGACGAAGCGCTGCAGCAGCGATTTCGGCCCCGGGAAATTTACCCAGCGGTTGTTCTCGGTGCGGCCCGCGAGCTCGCCCTGGCCTTTCTTTGCCCCGCGCTCGACCAGCACGCGCTGCACGCTGCCGACCATACGGCGGCTGATCGCCAGTGCCTGCGCGTCGAGCTGCGCCTGCAGCAGCGCCAGGCGTTGCTGCTTGAGCATCAGCGGCACCTCGTCGGGCAGCGACGCCGCGGGCGTACCGGGCCGGCGGCTATAGAGGAAGCAGAACGACTGGTCGAACTGCAGGTCGGCCGCCAGCTTGAGCGTGGCCTCGAAGTCGCGCTCGGTTTCACCCGGAAAGCCGACGATGATGTCGGTGGAGACTGCGATGTCCGGCCGCACCGCGCGCAGCGCGCGGATACGCTGCTTGTACTCGAGGCCGGTATAGCCGCGCTTCATCAGCGCCAGGATGCGATCCGAGCCGCTCTGCACCGGCAGGTGCAGGTGATTCGCAAGCTGCGGCACGCTCGCATAGGCCTCCACCAGGCTGTCGCTGAACTCGAGCGGATGCGAGGTCGTGAATCGTATGCGCTGCACACCGGCGAGCGCCGCGACATGATGAATCAGCGTCGCCAGATCCACCACGGCGCCGTCCGCCATGGCGCCGGCATACGCATTGACGTTCTGGCCCAGCAGCAGGATCTCTGCGACGCCCTGGCGCGCCAGTACGCGCACCTCCTCGAGCACCGACTCGAACGGACGGCTGACCTCATCGCCGCGCGTATACGGCACGACGCAGAAGCTGCAGTACTTGCTGCAGCCTTCCATGACCGAGACCGAGGCCCGGGCGCCCACGGCGCGTGGCTCGGGCAGGCGATCGAATTTCTCGATTTCCGGAAAGCTCACATCGACCACGGGGCGGCCGTGGGCCTTGAGCTCATCGATCATCTGCGGCAGGCGATGAATGGTCTGCGGGCCGAACACCAGATCGACGAACGGCGCCCGTGCGCTGATCGCTTCCCCTTCCTGGCTGGCGACGCAGCCGCCGACGCCGATGATCAGCTGCGGCCGCAGCAGTTTGAGCGCACGCCACTCGCCCAGCAGCGAGTACACCTTCTGCTGCGCCTTCTCGCGCACCGAGCAGGTGTTCATCAGCAGCACGTCGGCCTGCGCCGGATCCGCCGTCGCCGCCAGACCCGCGCTCGCGCGCAGCACGTCCGCGATGCGCGCGGAATCGTACTCATTCATCTGGCAACCAAAGGTCTTGATGTAGAAGAGGCCGGTCATGGCTTGGCGGGATTGGACGGGTAAGGGTAACGGTTTTAGCCCGCTCAGGGAACGCTCTCACCGCGAAGCTGCGAAGCGGGCAACAATCCCTTCATAATCAATGGATTATATCGAATATCAGGCGCCACCCGTCGACCACGATTGAGTCCAGGGGCTGGCAACCGATCATTGTGAGGATTCATGTACTTAGGAGAGTTTTGGGTACTGAAAAACTCTCCTAAGTCCATGAATCCGCTCGGTGGTGGGCTATCGCGTCCCTGGGCTCGATCGCAGCGATCTAGAACGGGATGTCATCGTCGAAATCATCGCGCGAGGCGCCCGCGCCGCCTGCCGCCGCCTCGGCGTGCTCAGCGCGTGGCGCCGGCTCGCTGGAGCCACCCCCACCGGCAGCAGCGCCCGCGCCGCCACGGCCACCGAGCATCTGCATCTCGTTGGCGACGATCTCGGTCGTGTAACGGTCCCTGCCTTCCTTGTCCTGCCACTTGCGCGTGCGCAGTCTGCCCTCAATATAGACCTGAGAGCCCTTGCGCAGGTACTCGGCGGCGATCTCGCCCAGGCGCCCGAACAGCGCCACGTTGTGCCACTCGGTGCGCTCCTGCTGCTCGCCGGACTGCTTGTCCTTCCAGCTCTCGGTGGTCGCCAGCCGCATGTTGGCAACCGTCATGCCCGAGGGCATTGCCCGGGTCTCGGGATCGGCGCCCAGATGACCGATAAGGATGACTTTGTTGATGCCGCGCGCCATGTAATGCCCCTGATTTGCCTGGCCGAAGAGCGGTCCGGACCTGGGGGTCCAGCCGGGCCTTGAAGCAGTGCGCATTGTAGTGTTTTTGAGCGCAGGCCGCCGCTGCGTTTATAGTGGTTGTTTCGTCATTTGACCGGTCGGCATTTCAGGAGCCTCGTTGCAAACCATCCGCGTCCGCGGTGCCCGTACCCACAACCTGCGCAACATCGATCTCGACTTGCCGCGCGAGCGGCTGATCGTGATCACGGGCCTGTCGGGTTCGGGCAAGTCGTCGCTGGCGTTCGACACTCTTTATGCGGAAGGCCAGCGCCGCTACGTCGAGTCGCTGTCGGCGTATGCGCGCCAGTTTCTGTCGATCATGGACAAACCCGACGTCGACAGCATCGAAGGCCTGTCGCCGGCGATTGCCATCGAGCAGAAGACCGGCTCGCACAACCCGCGCTCCACCGTCGGCACCGTCACCGAGATCTACGACTATCTGCGGCTGCTGTACGCGCGGGCCGGGATACCGCGTTGCCCGCACCACGGCATCGATCTGGCGGCGCAGACCGTGAGCCAGATGGTCGATCAGGTGCTGCAGGCGCCAGCCGGGGAGCTTGCACTGCTGCTGGCGCCGCTGATCGACGATCGCCGCGGCGAGCACGCCCAGCTGCTCAGCGAGCTTGCCGGCCAGGGCTTCGTGCGGGTGCGCATCGACGATGTGGTACACGAGATCGACGCCGTACCGGCACTCGATCCCAAGCGCAAGCACACCATCGAGGCGGTGGTGGATCGTTTCCGCGTGCGGCCTGAGGCGGGCCAGCGGCTGGCCGAGTCGTTCGAGACCGCGATCCGGCTCAGTCAGGGAATCGTACGCGTGGTGTTCCCGGAAAACCCTGAGCTCATGCCGATGCTGTTCTCCAGCCGCCACGCCTGTCCCGAGTGCGGCTTCTCGGTGCCGCCGCTCGAGCCGCGCATGTTCTCGTTCAACAACCCGGCCGGCGCCTGCCCAACCTGCGACGGTCTGGGCTTTCAGGAATTCTTCGACCCCGAGCGCGTGGTGGTGCACCCGCATCTGTCGCTCGCCGGCGGCGCCGTGCGCGGCTGGGACCGGCGCAACGCGCATTACTTTCAGATGCTGCAGTCGCTGGCGCGCCACTACGAATTCGATGTCGAGACCCCGTGGAGCGAGCTCGACCAGCGCGTGCAGCGGGTGCTGCTCTATGGCAGCGGCGAGGATCAGATCGAGTTCCGCTACAAGGAAGGCGGCGGCACCGCGCGCAAGCGCCATGCGTTCGAGGGCATCGTGCCCAATCTGGAGCGCCGCTTCCGTGAGACCGATTCGCAGGCGGTGCGCGATGAGCTGAAAAAATACCTCGGTACCCGGCCCTGCGTCGCTTGCGGCGGCGCGCGCCTGAACGAGGCCGCGCGCTCGGTGCTGATCGAGGACCGCAACCTGGCCGAGATCACGCGCCTGACGGTCGGCCAGGCGCGTGAGTATTTCTCCGCTCTCGCGCTGCCGGGCTGGCGGGCCGAAGTCGCCGCGCGAATCGTGCGCGAGGTCAGCGAGCGGCTGCGCTTCCTGGTCGATGTGGGCCTGGACTACCTGAGCCTGGATCGCGCCGCCAGCACGCTCTCCGGCGGCGAGGCGCAGCGTATACGCCTGGCCAGCCAGGTGGGCTCGGGACTCACCGGCGTGATGTACATCCTCGATGAGCCATCGATCGGCCTGCACCAGCGCGACAATGAACGGCTGCTGCGTACGCTGAAGCGGCTGCGCGACCTTGGTAACACCGTGATCGTGGTTGAGCATGATGCCGACGCGATCCGGGCCGCCGATCACGTGGTCGACCTGGGCCCCGGCGCCGGCGCGCATGGCGGGCTGGTGGTCGCCCAGGGTCCGCCGGCGCAGATCGAAGCCGAGGCGGCGTCGCTGACCGGCGCCTATCTGTCGGGCCGCGAGGTTATTCCGTTGCCCGAGCGCAGGAAGAGCCCGCAGCGCGATCAATGGATCACGATCCGCGGTGCGCGCGGCAACAACCTGCGCAATGTCACGGTCGCGCTGCCGGTGGGGCTGCTGACCTGCGTTACCGGTGTATCCGGCTCCGGCAAATCAACTCTGGTGGACGACACCCTGTTCCGCCATGCCGCCGCACAGCTGAACGACGCCAGCGCCGATGGCGCCGGGAGCTGCGATGAAATCGACGGACTCAAGCGCTTCGAGCGCGTGATCGAGATCGACCAGAATCCAATCGGCCGCACGCCGCGCTCCAATCCGGCGACCTATACCGGCCTGTTCACCATCATCCGCGAGCTGTTCGCCGCGGTGCCCGAGGCGCGTGCGCGCGGTTACGACGCCGGTCGCTTCAGCTTCAACGTCAAGGGCGGACGCTGCGAGGCCTGCCAGGGCGACGGCGTCATCCGGGTCGAGATGCATTTCCTGCCGGACGTCTATGTGCCGTGCGATGTCTGCCGCGGGCGGCGCTACAACCGCGAGACGCTCGAGATCCAGTACCGCGGCCGCAACATCCACCAGGTGCTCGACACCACGGTGGAGGAAGCGCTGAAGCTGTTCGAGAACCTGCCGGCGGCGGCGGTGAAGCTGCGCACGCTGATCGAGGTTGGCCTGTCCTACGTGCGCCTCGGGCAGAACGCGACCACGCTCTCAGGCGGCGAAGCGCAACGGATCAAACTGGCACGCGAACTGGCCAAGCGCGGCACCGGGCGGACCCTCTACATTCTCGATGAGCCCACGACCGGCCTGCACTTCCACGACATTGCGCAGCTGCTGCACGTGCTGCACCAGTTGCGCGACGCCGGCAATACGCTGGTGGTGATCGAACACAATCTGGACGTCATCAAGACGGCCGACTACGTGATCGACCTGGGTCCCGAAGGTGGCGATCGTGGCGGTCGGGTGGTGGCCGCCGGCACGCCGGAGCAGATTTGCGAGGTGCCGGAATCGATCACCGGGCAGTACCTCAAGCCGCTGCTGCGCAAGCTCAGGGCGCAGGCCCTCAGCGCGCAAACCCTCAACGCGCCCGCCGTGATCCTGACTCGAAGCGCTGGTGGACCTCGCCGTTGACGATGCGCTCCTGGTATTTGCTGCCGGTGTAGGCCGCGACCACGCGGCGCCAGAACTTCACCGCCGCCGCATTGAGCAGGTGCTCGGTGATCAGCCACTGGCCGGTGAATCGATCGAGCAGCAGCCGCACCGCCTGCGCGCCGATGCCGCGCCGGCGCCACGGCCGGGCGATGAAGAACTCGGCCATCGAGTACTCTGGGGTCGGGTTCGGCGGGGCATCGGCGCCTACGGCCGCCGCCATGCCGACGCCGACCGACTGCCGCAGCCGCTGGTTGACCATCGCAAAACCGGCCCGCTGGTCGCCATACAGAATGGTCATGACCTGCGCGTTCGGGTCGGCGTACCAGCGCATCAGCTGGTCGGGCACCCGATGGCCGATCTCGCCCAGTGCCGGGAAGATGCCGGTCGACGCCGGCGCCAGATCGTTCAGGTAATCGCGGTAAACGCTCTCGATCCAGCGGCGATCCTCGCGCGTATTACGACTGTCCCTGACGCTGACCTGATTCATCGCCGTACCTTGCAGCCCTGACTTGCTGTACCTTCAGACTGACCGGATGCATCCGAGTGCCGCTACATCGTGCACCCGAGCCAAGAAACAGGAAAGCCCGGCCGACCGGAGGCCTCCGGTCTGCTCGGGCTTTCCCGCGAGCTCGAAGCTCGTCGGCCTAAATCGACTTCCGATTTACTTGGGCGGGCTCGCAGGGGCCATAGCGCCACCACCGCTGCTGGCTGCAGCCGGAGCGCCCATCGCGCCACTGCTGCTGCTGTCAGCCGGAGCCATTGCCGGGGCTGCCGGGGCAGCCACCGGAGGCGCTTTGTCCGAGCTGCTGCAAGCGGTGAGCATGACCGCCGCTGCTGCAAGAGCGCTAAGAGCAAGCTTTGTATTCATCGATGAATCCCCAAATTTGTATGAAAAACCCGATCCGATCGTGTGAGCGCAAACTAGATTGCGGGGCTCTGTAAACCCGAACTTCGAATTCTATAGATTCTTTGGCACATTTTAAACAGCCGCGCCGAACGCGCGGCCGGCGGCGCAGCGGCGCTGTCGGCTACGGCAAGCGCGCGCCCGGTGTGCTCGTCAGCGCTCGGCGAGCAGATCGCGGATCTCGGTGAGCAGCTGTTCCTCGCGCGACGGTGGCGGCGGCGCGGGCGCTGCGGGCGCGGGTCGCTTCAGCCTATTGATGGCTCGAATCGCCAGGAACAGCACCAGCGCGATGATCAGGAAATCGAGGACGCTCTGCAGGAACACGCCATAGCTGATGGCGACGATTTTGCCGGCAGGGTCAGTGCCCAGGCTTATCGCCAGATCGGCGAAGTTGAAGCCGCCGATCAGCTTGCCGAGCACCGGCATAACGACGTTGCCCACCAGTGAGGAGACGATCTTGCCAAAAGCGGCACCGACGATCACGCCGACCGCCAGATCGACCACGTTCCCCTTCATCGCAAATTCTTTGAATTCTGATGCCAGGCTCATTGCAGATCCTCCCCGTGTGTTGGCGGCGCTATCAGGCTGAGGCCGCCTTCTTCTTGCGCGTGCGCTTCTTCGGAGCCGCGGCGGGGGCGGCTGCAACGGCCGGCTCCGACGCCTTCTTGCTGGCCTTCTTCTTGCGAGGAGTACCGGGCTTGCCCGCCTTCTGCTCGCCGTCGGCGGCAGCCGCGAGGGCGGCCGGTCCGTCCACCAGCTGCATCAGCGCCATCGGCGCGGCATCCCCGGGGCGACGCATCAGGTGCAGGATGCGCGTGTAGCCGCCGGCACGGGCCTTGAATCGTCTGCCGAGGTCCTCGAACAGCTTGCTCACCACCACCACGTCGCGCAACCGCGCGAACGCCAGGCGCCGGCGCGATTCGGTATCGGTCTTCGCCAGCGTGATCAGCGGCTCGACCACGCGCCGCAACTCCTTGGCCTTTGGCAGCGTGGTGCGGATGGTCTCGTGTCGCAGCAGCGAGGCCGCCATATTGCGCAGCATCGCGTGACGGTGCGGGCTATTGCGGGACAGTTGGCGGCCGGAAAGCTTATGACGCATTTCATCTCTCTAATCGAATCAGCGGATCAATCTGCAGACCCGGCTCAGATCAGCCCGCTGCTGCTCTCCTCATCGTGCCGCAGGCCGGCCGGCGGCCAGCCTTCCAGCCGCATGCCCAGCATCAGGCCGTGGCTCTGCAGCACTTCCTTGATCTCGGTGAGCGACTTCTTGCCGAGGTTCGGCGTGCGCAGCAGCTCGACTTCGGTCCGCTGCACCAGGTCGCCGATGTAGTGAATGTTCTCGGCCTTGAGGCAGTTGGCGCTGCGCACGGTGAGTTCGAGCTCGTCCACCGGCCGCAGCAGGATCGGATCGAACTGCATCTCGGTGGTCTTGGCGACCGCCTCATCCTCGCCCTGCAGATCCACGAACACCGACAGCTGGTCCTTGAGGATGCCGCCGGCGCGTCGGATCGCCTCTTCCGGCTCGATGGTGCCGTTGGTCTCGATGTCGATGATCAGCTTATCGAGGTCGGTGCGCTGTTCGACGCGCGCGGCTTCGACCGAATAGGTCACGCGGCGCACCGGGCTGAATGAGGCATCGAGCAGCAGGCGGCCGATCGGGCGGCTCTGCTCCTCGAACGCAACGCGCTGCACTGCCGGGCGATAGCCGCGGCCGCGCTCGATCTTGAGCTGCATGTTGAGCTCGCCGGCCTTGGTCAGGTTGGCGATCACGAACTCGGGATTGACCACTTCGACGTCGTGGTCAGTCTGGATGTCCCCGGCGGTCACCGGACCCGGGCCCTTCTTGTGCAGCCGCAGCTCGGCGCTGTTGCGCGCATGCATGCGCAGCGCGACCGACTTCAGGTTCAGCAGGATGTCGACCACGTCTTCCTGCACGCCCTCGATGCTCGTGTACTCGTGCAGCACGCCGTCG
>DATNNU010000064.1:0-6085 GCA_035601675.1 Steroidobacteraceae bacterium
CAGCGTTCTCGGGCATCCGGCCGGCGCGTGGCAGGGCCTGCTGTGGCTGCTGCTGGCGTGCTTCTGGCTGCTGAACCTGCGTCCGCTGCGCATTGCGCTGATCAGCCGGCCGTTCATGCGCACCTATCGGCGCCTGCTGCCCTCGATGTCCGAAACCGAGCGTGACGCGCTGGAGGCCGGCACGGTGTGGTGGGAAGGCGAGCTGTTCACCGGCAATCCCGATTGGCGCAAATTGCACGCGGCTGCCGGTCCGAAACTCTCGGCCGAGGAGCAGGCCTTTCTCGATGGTCCCTGCGAGACGCTGTGCCGCATGCTCGATGACTTCGACATCACGCACCGGCGCGGCGATATGCCGCCGGAGGTCTGGCAGTACATCAAATCGCAGGGCTTCTTTGCGATGATCATCCCCAAGCGCTACGGCGGCCTGGAGTTTTCCACTTACGCGCATTCGTGCGTGCTGGTGAAGCTTGCGGGCCGCAGCGTGAGCTGCGCATCCACGGTCGCGGTCCCGAACTCGCTCGGGCCGGCGGAACTGCTGCTGCACTATGGGACCGAAGAGCAGAAGAAACACTATCTGCCGCGGCTGGCGCGCGGCGAGGATATTCCGTGCTTTGCGCTGACCGGACCCCGGGTCGGCTCCGATGCCGCGGCGATTCCGGACACCGGCGTGGTGTGCCGCGGCCTATGGCAGGGCCGCGAAGTCATCGGCCTGAAGTTCAATTTCTCCAAACGTTACATCACGCTGGCGCCGGTGGCGACGCTGGTCGGCCTGGCGTTCCGGATGTTCGATCCGGACCATCTGCTCGGCGACAAGGTCGACATCGGCATCACCTGCGCGCTGATAGCGCGCGATACGCCGGGCATCGAGATCGGACGGCGCCATCTGCCGCTCAACATTGCCTTTCAGAACGGGCCGGTCCACGGCCAGGATGTGTTCGCGCCGCTCGACTGCATCATCGGCGGCCTGAAGATGGCGGGCTCGGGTTGGCGCATGCTGGTCGAGCAGCTGTCGGTGGGCCGCTGCATCTCTTTGCCGGCGAATGCCACCGGTGGCGCACTAGTCGGCATCTTTGCGACCGGCGCCTACGCCCGGATACGCCGGCAATTCAATATGCCGATCGGCCACTTCGAAGGCGTCGAGCAGGTAATCGCACGCATGGTGGGCCTAGGCTACATCATGGACGCGGCGCGCAGCGTGACCACCGCTGCGATCGACAACGGGCAGAAACCCGCGGTGCCGGCCGCAATCCTGAAATACCACCTCACCGAGATGGGACGGCGCGTCGGCAACGACGCGATGGATGTCCACGGCGGCAAGGGCATCATGCTCGGGCCGAACAATTATCTGGGCCGCGGCTATCAATCGATTCCGATCGCGATCACGGTCGAGGGCGCGAATATACTCACGCGCAACCTGATCATCTTTGGCCAGGGCGCCATCCGCTGCCATCCGTTCGTGCTGCGCGAAATGAACGCAGCCCGCGACCAGGACCACAAACATGGGATATCGGAATTCGACCGCGCGCTGTTCGGTCATATCGGCTTCACGATCTCCAACGCGGCGCGTTCGTTGCTGATGGCGCTGAGCCTCGCGCGCTTCGAGCGCGTTCCCGAATCGGGACCGACGCGGCGCTACTATCAGCACATCGAGCGATTCAGTGCGTCATTCGCCTTCGCCACCGATGTCGCAATGCTGACTCTGGGCGGCTATCTGAAGAAAAAGGAAACCATATCGGCGCGCCTCGGCGACGTGCTGTCGGCGATGTACCTGGCCTCGATGGTGCTCAAGCATCATGAGAATGAGGGACAGCCGCAGGAAGAGCTGCCGATCGTCGAATGGGCGTGCCGCGAGTTGCTCTATCAGGCGCAGGAGCAGCTGCACAGCGTGCTGCGCAATTTCCCCAACCGCGCACTGGCGGCGATGATGCGGCTGCTGATCTTCCCGCGCGGCCTGACCTATTTCGCTCCGGCCGACCGCCTTGGGCACAGCGTCGCCGCCCTGGTCCTCAACGACACCGAAACCCGGACCCGGCTCTGCCGCCTGGTGTACCGCAGCGCAGAGCCCGGCAACCCGCTCGGTGCGCTGCAGCAGGCGCTCGAACTCGCCGCCGTGGCGGAGCCGCTGGAGAAGAAGCTACGAGTCGAGGGGCAGAAGACCGGACGCCTGAACGCGCTCGATCTGCCGGGTCAGATTCGCCAGGCGCGCGCCCTCGGCATACTGACCGAGGCCGAAGCGCAGCTGCTGGCCGACTACGACCGCCGCGTGATGCAGATCGTGGATGTCGATGATTTCGCGCCCCATGAGCTTGGGCTAGTCTCGGGCAGAACATTTCCGCGAGCGATCGCTCCAACCATCGAAGGAGATCAAACATGCGCATCGTGACCGTATTACTGGCCCTGGCCTGCAGCGCCGCCTTTGCCGACCAGGCTCCGGCGCCCGCAGGCGCCGTCGTCTACATCATCAAGCCGGCCGCCGGCGCCAAGCTCAAGAGTCCGGTCACGGTCGTGTTCGGACTCACCGCCATGGGCATCGCGCCGGCGGGGGTCAAATTCGACAATACCGGGCATCACCACCTGTTGATCGACACCGAGCTGCCGGCGGATCTGTCGCAGCCGCTGCCGATGAGCGACAGCATCCGCCATTTCGGCAAGGGCCAGACCGAAACCACGCTCGAGTTGCCGCCGGGCAAGCACACGCTGCAGCTGTTGTTTGCCGATTTGACGCACACGCCGTTCACACCCAACGTGGCCTCGAAGAAGATCACGATCACGGTGACGAAGTGACGGCGATGCTCATGAGTTGATGCCACGCCGATGTATCTGTCGTTCTTCGGGATTGCGGAAAAGCCGTTTGCGATCACCCCGGATCCGCGCTATCTCTATCTGAGCGCGCGGCATGCGGATGCGCTGGCGCATCTGGTGTATGGCATCAACGAGGCCGGCGGCTTCATCCAGCTCACCGGCGAGGTCGGTACCGGCAAGACCACGACCATTCGCTCGCTGCTGGCGCGAGCCCCGAAGAATGCCGAGATCGCGCTGATTCTCAATCCGCGGCTCTCGCCCAGCGAGTTCCTGCTGACGCTGTGCGAGGAACTGGGCATGGGCGCGGACGACGGCGCTGGCGGCAACACCAAGGAGCTGGTGGACCTGCTGAACCGCTATCTGCTGCGGGCGCACGCGCAGGGACGCCGCGTGGTACTGATTGTCGATGAAGCGCAGAACCTCGCCCCGCAGGTGCTCGAACACATCCGGCTACTGACCAATCTCGAGACCGAAACTCAGAAGCTGCTGCAGATCATCCTGATCGGCCAGCCAGAGCTGCGAAAACTGCTGGCGCGCGAGGACCTGCGACAGCTGGCACAGCGCATCACCGGCCGCTATCACCTGGACCCGCTGTCGCGCCTGGAGACCGCTGCCTACGTGCGCCATCGGCTGCGCGTTGCCGGTGCGACCGCCGATATCTTCACGCGCGGCGCATTGCGCGAGATCTACAACGTCACCCGCGGCATTCCGCGTGTGATCAACATCATCTGCGATCGGGCGCTGCTCGGCGCCTATACCCAGGACCTGCACCAGGTGCCCGCCGCGCTGGTGCGCCGCGCCGGCGCCGAAGTGTTCGATCAGGAGCTATCCCCGCGCTGGATGCCATGGCTGATCGGCGCCCTCGCGGTCGCGGTGCTGTTCGGCAGCGCCGCACTGCTATGGCGCTATGCCCCCGAGCGGCTGCTGTCCGGCCGCTCGGGCGCCAGCGCGACCGCGGCGCCGATTGCCTCCGTGCCGCCGGCGTCGTCAGCGCTCGCGCCCCCGGTCGCCCCTGCCATAGCCGCAGCCGACAAGCCGCCGGCCGGATCGCCGCTCGCCGCTCCGACGCCGGCGAACAGCGCGGCTTCGCCGGCCACGACGGCCCCGGCATCGTCGTTGGCGCAGCTGCTGGCGATGAACCGCAGCAGCACCGACACCGATTCCGCGTTTGCACAGCTGTTCGGCCTGTGGCAGGCCAGTTACAGCCCCGGCAAGACCGATGGCTGCAGCCAGGCCCTGGCGCAGGGTTTGCGTTGCCTGATGCAGCGCGGTTCGCTGGCGCAGTTGCGTATGCTCAACCGACCGGCCATCCTGATGCTGAGCGACGATGCAGGAACGGCCAGCCAGGTCGTGCTGCGCGCGCTCAGGGACGATACGGCGCAATTGCAGATCGGTAGTCAGAGCGCGACCATCAGTATCGCGGAACTCATGCGCTTCTGGTTCGGCGACTTCGTGCTGCTGTGGCGTCCCGGCGGCAGGGACATTCGCGACCTGACTGCCGGCATGCGCGGCGCGCCGGTGCGACAGTTACGCGAGCAGCTCAATCGCTGGAGCGGCGCCGGCAGCAATGCCTCGACCAGCGATGCCTACGATGGGAGCCTGGTGCAGTTGGTCGAACAGTTTCAGCGCGCCAATCGTCTCGCGGTTGACGGCATCGCCGGCATTGAAACGCAGGTGGCATTGGACGCCGTGCTGGCGGCGCCGGATTCGCCGCTGTTGCAGCCGCGATCCGCCCAACAGGCCTCGACGCGAGGCGGCTGATGTCGCTCATTCTCGACGCCCTCAAGAAGTCTGAGGCCGAACGGCAGCGGCAAAGTGGACCGACGTTGCTCGAAGTGCGCGTCTCCCCGCCGCGGCGCCGCTATCCGACCTGGGTCATCGCGGTCGGCGCCTTGCTGGCGGTCAACATACTGCTGCTGCTGGCATTCGTGCTGCACCGACCCGCGGCGTCATCCGCCGCCGCGCCCACCGGCGGGGCGGCCGCAGGCACGGCACTGATCGCCGCGCCGGCGCCGACGTCAAGCGCGCCGCCTACGATCCCACCGCCATTGGTCAGCGGCGAAGCCAGCGCTCCGCTCTTGCCGCCCAGGGCTTTCTCGCCGTCGGACACCGTGGCCGACGGCCCGAACAGCATCAGCAATCCCGCCGACGATCAACCGGCGGTGCCCGCCGGTGGCGCCAGCGCCAGGCTCGAGCGCGACACCGACGGCCGCTATGCCGGCCTGCCGAGCTTCAGCGATGTCGGCGGCGATCTGCCGGATTTGCGGCTGGATCTGCATGTCTATGCCGAACGCGCCCGCGATCGCTATGCGTTGATCAACATGCACCGGGTCCACGAGGGGGACGCGTTACCGGAAGGACCGCGGGTACTGGCGATCACCCGCGAAGGGGTGGCACTGGATTACCGCGGTCAGGAGTTCATGCTCCATCCGCAGTAGCCAGCCTGGCTTCCTTGAGCAGACTCTGCAGCTCAAATAGTGGATCCGCGGCCTGCTCGGGGGTCGGCGACAGCGCGTGATCGAGCAGCCGCTTGGACTGCATGTGGTCCTGGACGCGGCTCAGTGAGTCGACCGCTATCAGGCGTCCGGCCCGGAAGTAAAAGGCCGAAAACGCCGGCTTCTGCAGATCACCGCGCGTCACCACCTGGTCATAGCCATGGCTCAGGCCCACCATCTGCAGCTTGATGTCGTACTGATCGGACCAGAACCACGGCGCGGCTCGAAACGGCCGCTCGCGCCCCAGCAGCGCCGCCGCCGCCGACTTGGCCTGTTCGACGGCGTTGTGTACCGACTCGAGCCGCAGCAAGCGGCCATCGGCCAGCCGGCGTGCGGTGCAGTCCCCGGCCGCGACGATCGATGCATCGCTGGTACGCGCGCAATCATCGACCAGGATGCCACGGTCGCAGGCCAGCCCCGCCGCCGCCGCCAGCCGATCATCCGCTACCACGCCAATTCCGACCACGACACAGCCGGCCGCATATTCCCGGCCATCGGCGGTGCGTACCGCCTCGACGCCAGCGGCACCCCCCACCAGCGCCGTCACCTGTGCGCCGAATACCAGCTCGACACCATGCGCGCGATGGACACGCTCGAATGCGTCCGAGACGATCGGCGCGGTGACGCGCGACATCAGACGCGGCAATCCTTCCAGCACGGTCACCGCAGCGCCGAGCTTACGCGCACTCGCGGCCACTTCCAGGCCGATGAATCCGCCACCGATGACCACCACCGGGCGACCCTCGGCGGCGCAACGGCGGATTGCGGCACTGATCGTGGCCGAGTCC
>DATNNU010000065.1:0-3866 GCA_035601675.1 Steroidobacteraceae bacterium
TAGCGCGCGCGGAAGACGCGCCAGTCCACCCGCGGTGGTCTCACCGCTGACACTGGCATTGACGACTTGGTAACCGTACCCTAAGGCGCTGAGCCTCGTCTTGAGCAGTTCCACCCAGCCTTGTTCTACGCGCGCCAGCCCGTAGCCGGCGCTGATGCTATCGCCGAATACGAGAATCATAGGTGCTTCGGCTCGGGCCGAGGCGGATGCAACAATCAAGACGAAAAGGGCAAAAAGCCGTTTCACGAGCGCTCCTGATGCAAGATCAAGTCAATCTCGAAGCCAAACAGATCGTTCTGGAAGCCAAGAACGTATCGAAGACCGTCGCAAGTCCCGACGGTTCCCTGACCATTCTCGCCGATGTGAGCCTCAACGTGCGAACCGGAGAGACCTTGGCCATCGTCGGGGCCTCGGGCGCCGGCAAATCCACGCTGCTGGCATTGCTCGCGGGGCTTGATTCACCCAGCACCGGACGCGTGTTGATCGCCGGCATAGACCTGACGGAACTCGACGAAGATGGACGAGCGGCGATTCGCGGCAAGCATGTCGGGTTCGTATTCCAGTCGTTCCATCTCATCCCCTCGCTCACCGCCATCGAGAACGTCATGCTGCCGCTGGAGCTGGGCGCACGTGACGATGCCCGGGAGGCAGCCAACGAAATGCTGTCCCGTGTCGGTCTGGCTGCGCGCGCGCGCCATTACCCGCGCCAGCTCTCCGGCGGCGAGCAACAGCGCGTGGCGCTGGCGCGCGCATCGGTCGGCCATCCGGCAGTACTGTTCGCCGACGAACCCACCGGCAACCTCGACACCGCGACTGGCGAGCGCATTGCGCAGCTGCTGTTCGAGCTCAACCGCGGGTCGGACACGACCCTGGTGCTGGTCACCCACGAGGCGGCATTGGCGGTGCGCTGCGGGCGCGTGCTGACCATGGAAGCCGGCGCGCTGGTGCGCGATGTCGGCAGCGCCGCGGTGCCCAGTCATGCGTAGCCTGATTCTGGCGCTGCGCGCATTGCGCCGCGAATGGCGTTCCGGCGAACTGGCGGTGCTGTGGCTATCGCTGAGCATCGCCGTGGCGGCGCTCAGCGGCGTCGGCTTTCTGGTCGACCGCATCGGCCGCGCGGTCGAGCTGCAGGCCAGTGAGGTATTGGCGGCGGATCTGCGCGTTGAGTCCGACCAGCCGATCGCCGCCGATGAGCCGCTGCGGGCGCAGCAGCTCGGGCTTAGCACGGCGCGCCTGAGCATGACGCTGTCGGCGATCTTCAATGGCGATGCGAATCAACTCGCCAATGTGCGCGCCGTCAGCCCGGGCTATCCGTTGCGCGGCCATCTGACGGTCGCCGACCGCCCGTTTGCCGCGGGTACGATCAGCGGTGCAATCCCGGCTCCCGGTGAGGTCTGGCCCGACTCGAGAGTCGCCGCGGCGCTCGGTGCCGGGCTGGGCAGTGAGCTCACGGTCGGTGCGCGCTCGCTGCGCGTCACGCGCATCCTGATCTCGCGTCCCGACCAGAGCTCGACCTTCGTCGAATTCGCCTCGGCACTGCTGATCAACGATGCCGATCTGGCGTCGACCAAGCTGATCCAGCCTGGCAGCCGAATCAAGTACGTGCTACTGCTCGCAGGCAACAGTGCGCAGCTCGATGCCTTCCGCCGCTGGCACCAGGCGCAGGAGGGGCGCCACGAGCGCGTTGAAGACGTCGCCGATGCCAGTCCGCAGATCGGCGACGCCAGCAAGCGTGCGGCGCGTTTCCTGGCGCTTGCGAGCCTGGTCGCGGTACTGCTGTGCGCGGTGGCGATTGCGATGAGCGCCCGCAGCTATGTACGGCGTCATCTGGACGCGGTCGCACTGATGAAAACCCTGGGTGCTTCGCGGCGCCTGGTGCTCGCGGTCAATCTATGGCAGTTGCTGTTGCTGGCGGCGGTAGCGAGCGTGCTGGGCGCGGCCGCCGGCTGGTTGACGCAGCTTTGGCTGGTGCGGGTGCTGCAAGGCCTGTTGCGGGCCGACCTGCCGCCGGCGGGCGCCTGGCCGGGCGTGATCGGCTTCATCATCGCGCTCGCCGTGCTCGCGGGTTTTGCGCTGCCGTCGCTGCTGCAGCTGACCAGGGTCCCGGCGCTGCGCGTGCTGCGACGTGATGCCGGGCCGCCGGCACTGAGCTTCCTTAGCGCCGGAGCCCCGGTGCTGCTGGCGATCGCCGGTGTCGTCTACGGCGCTCTGGGGGTGCTTTCCTTAAGCCTGTGGTTTCTGTTGGGACTGGCGGCCGCGGTGCTGGCGCTGGGTGTCGCCGGCGCAGCGCTGGTGCGAGCCGCGGCGCGGGTGCG
The DNA here is from genome assembly GCA_035601675.1 of Steroidobacteraceae bacterium. GTDB lineage: Bacteria > Pseudomonadota > Gammaproteobacteria > Steroidobacterales > Steroidobacteraceae > FEN-1191. The sequence continues at coordinate 2,316 of DATNNU010000065.1, forward strand.
CGGCTCGGCCAGCGTCGCCTGGCGCTACGGCATCGCCAACCTCGCGCGTCGCCGCACCGAAAGCATCACCCAGATCGTGGCCTTCGGGCTCGGCATCATGCTGCTGCTGGCGCTGGCAATCCTGCGCGACGACCTGGTGACCGATTGGCGTGCGAGTCTGCCAGCCGACGTGCCGAATTATTTCTTCGTCAACATTGCTGCGGATGTGCGCACGGATTTTGAGCACGAGTTGCAATCGCAAGGTGCGCGCCTGACGCGCATGCTGCCGATGATCCGCGGCCGGCTGCTCAGCATCAATGAGCAACCGCTGTCGTCGCTGCATTTCCCCGGCATGCGCGGCCGCGGCTTCGCCGACCGCGAACAGAACCTGACCTGGGCCAACGATCTTGGCGACGACAATCGTATTGTCGAGGGCCACTGGTGGACCGCGGCCGACCACGGCAAGCCGCTGGTCTCGCTGGCGGTCGAGTATCAGGACTCCATGGGCCTGAAGCTCGGCGATCGGCTGCGCTTCGACGTCGGTGGCGAGAACTATGACGTCACCGTCACAAGTTTTCGCCGAGTCAAGTGGGACAGCTTTCGCCCGAATTTTTTTGTAATGTTTCCGCCCGGACTGCTGGACGCGGCCGCCGGCACCTACATGACCAGTGCGTATCTTGAGCCCACCAGCGGTGCCATGGCGCAACTGGTACATCGCTTCCCCGGCGTGTCGATATTCAACGTCGGGGATCTGCTGGCGCAGATTCGCGCCGTGGTGGACAAAGCGGTCACAGCGGTGCAGACCGTGTTCCTATTCACGCTGCTCGCCGGCCTGACGCTACTGCTCGCCGCGGTGCAGGCGAGCCGCGAGGAGCGGCTGTACGAGACCGCGATTCTGCGTGTGCTCGGTGCGCGCCACGCGATGATCCTCGCCAGCGTGCTGGCCGAATTCGCGCTGCTGGGAGCGGTGGCGGGATTGCTCGCCGCGACCGGCGCGTCGCTCGGCGGCGCCTGGCTCGCGCATGCGCTGGACCTGAAATACCGCTTCAATGCCGGTCTGTGGATCGCCGGCGTGCTGGGCGCTGTACTGGTGGTCGGCGTCGCCGGGTGGATCTCGACGCGCTCGGTGGTGCGGGTGGCACCGCGATCGGTGCTGTACTGAACGTTACCGATCGTGCCGGCGCGCGTGATCAGTGCGCGAAGCTGATCGTCGCCCAGGCCTGCGGCACCGCTTCACCGCGCCAGGTCAGGCCTTCGATGGTCAATTGATAGTCGCCCGTGCCCAATGCCGTGCTGTTGAGCTCAATGTGCAGGTTGCCGCTGGAATCGCGCTGCAGGTTGTGCAGCACGCCGACCCGGCCCTGATCGATGCGGTCGATGGTGACGCGAAAGGCGGTGAATTGTGACCACGACAGATCGATCTTCAGGTCCGCCATCTGCGCTTCGGTGCCGCCGATCGCGACCAGGCTGCGTTGCGACGGCCCGGTGCGGCTCGGGATCACGGCGATCGTGCGCGTGGACTTCGCCGGATCGAGCGGCTGCAATTTTGCGCGCTGCTGCAGGTTCGCCATT
>DATNNU010000066.1:0-3148 GCA_035601675.1 Steroidobacteraceae bacterium
AAAGTAGATCACGATATGCCAGCCGAGCGGTGCGATCCGGGCGGCGATGGCCGCGAGCGTCTCGCGCGGCACGCTGTCGGCGAGCCGCTTCACAAAATTGAAGCGCACGCCGCGCACGCCGCCGGCGTGCAGCGCCTTGAGCTCGGCAGCGCCGACATCGACGCGCACCGTAGCCACGCCGCGCGCACGGCCGTTCGAGCGCTCGATGGCGTCGAGCAGTGCGCGGTTGTCGGCGCCGTGACAGGTCGCCTGGACGATCACATTGCGCTCGAAGCCCAGAAAGTCGCGCAGTTCGAACAGCTTCGCCGCCGGTGCGTCGCAGGGTGTGTATTTGCGCTCGGGCGCGTAAGGAAACACGTCGCCCGGTCCGAACACGTGGCAATGGGCGTCAACCGCGCCGGGCGGTGGCCGGAACGTCGGCTTGGACGGGTTGGGATGAAATACCAGCCAATCCTTGTCCATCTGCAAGGTACTCAGTCTTAAGGGCCCCGACGCACGTCGCGCTCGGCGCTGTCGAGTCCGCCGCGCAGCACATAGGCATTGAAACCGCGCTCCACCAGGATGTAGGCGGCGGCCGAGCTGCGCCGGCCGGTGTCGCAGTAGACGATGTACTTGGCGGCACGATCGAGTGTCGACACTTTGAGGCGGATGAAGTACAGCGGGATATTGAGCGAGCCCTCGATCGCCAGATTCTGGTGCTCCGACGGTAGTCGCACGTCTAGCCAGCGGCCGCCCTGCGCGATCATCGTCTTTGCCTCGGCGTACGAGACCCACTTGACCAGCGGCTCATTCATCAGGTCGCGGAAGTCCTGCTTGTTGAGCCGCATCAGCACGCCGTCGGTCAGCATGCTCACGGTGGCGTTGCGCTTGGCTTCGGAAATCAGCGCTTCCTCGCCGAAGGTGTCGCCGACGCCGAGCTCCGCCAGCTTCAGACCGCCGCGATTCATCGGTGTCTCCCGGGTCACCAGGCATTTGCCGCTCACGACGGCGTAGAAAAAGTCGCCCTCGGCCCCCTGCTGGATGACGGTCTCGCCGGCGCGGCAGTCGAAGCGCTGCATGCGCATGAAAATCGCCTGGATGTTGGCCGGAGGAATGCGGTGGAAGGCCTGGGTCTGCAGCAGCGTCGTCATCCAGTCGTCACCGCCGCTGCCGGCAAACTGCGCCTGCAGCTCCGCCACCTCGTAGGTGCCGGTCTGGTCCCAGGTGATCATCATGTCGAGCAGCTCGCTGTCCACCGACAGGCATTCGATCGGATCGACCGCGCGCGCACTGACCCTGCGCGGCAGCGCGGGCGCGATCGGGTTGCGCGCTTCGGGGCTGCCGGCGCGAATCATCGCCACGGTGCTCGTGCCCTCACGCAGCTCGATCAGGCCGGCGAGCAGCCAGTAGGTGCGCCGGTCCTTGTCGCCTTCCTTGAACAGTACGCGGTTTGCCGGAATCTGCGTGATCGACACTTTGCGAGCCAGGGCGACCAGGTTTTCTTTCTTCATGCCCTCGAACGGGGAGAATGTTCGGAGCAGCCCCACATCGATAGCCCGTTCTTCGCTCATGAGCGCGAGGCCTCAATTCCTCTCATCGGTATATTCAGAATTTCACACCCACTCGACGCGATCGATGGTAGCACAGGCGTTTCCCGGCGCGGTCAGGCAGTGTCACGCAGCGCTTGCCAGCCAGCATCGGGGCGAAAACGCGCACCATAACGCTTGGCGAGGACTTCGAGCCGCGCGATACAGCCGTCGATACCGCGCGCGCGCGCGTAGGTCAGCGGGCCGCCGCGAAACGGCGCGAATCCGGTACCGAAGATCACACCGGCGTCGATCAGGTCGGCGTCTTCGACGATGGCTTCACGCAGGCAGGCGACGCATTCGTTGACCAGTGCCAGGATCAGCCGATCCGCCAGATCCTTGGGCGCCTTGCCGCGGTCGGGCGGCCGGGCGATCTTGCCGTCGCGCCACGGATAGAAGCCCTGGCCGCTCTTGCGTCCCAGTCGTTTCGCCTGCACCAGCAGCCGGACTTGTTCCACGTAGGCGGGCGGCTCCTTGTGCAACTCGCGGGTCACGATTTCCCCGACATGCAGCAGCACATCCAGTCCGACCACGTCGGCGAGCTCCATCGGGCCCATCGGCATGCCAAATTCGACCGCGGCGCGATCGATGGCATTGAAGCCGATGCCTTCTCCCGCCGCATGCAGCGCTTCGAACAGGTACGGGAATAGCACCCGATTGACCAGGAAGCCGGGGCTGCTGCGACACGGCAGTGGCAGCTTGTCGATGCGGCGGGTCAGGGCCATTGCGCTCGCCAGTACCTCCGGCCGGGTGGGCGGGAAATGCACCACTTCCACCAGTGGCATCTGCGCCACCGGGTTGAAGAAATGCAGACCGACCAGGCGGCCAGGGTCGGCCAGGGTGATAGCGAGCGATTCGAGCGTGAGACTGGAGGTATTGCTGGCGAGCACCGCGCCGGCAGCCATGCGCGGTTCGGCGGCCGCATACAGCGCCCGTTTGGCGTCCAGATCCTCGAAGATCGCCTCGATCAGCACGTCGGCGCCGGCAACACCGTTGCCCTCGACATCGGCGCGCAGCCGCCCGCTGGCGGCCGCGCGCTCAGCCGGGGTGGAGAAGCGCTTAGCATACAGGCCGCCGGCACGCGCCAGGGCCGGCTCGATCAGTTTCAGCTCCCGGTCCTGCAGCGTGACGTTGAGGCCGCGCAGCGCGCACCAGGCGGCGATGTCCCCACCCATGACGCCGGCGCCGATCACGTGTACGCGCTCGAGCCGCGCCATGCTCTTGCCCGCCAGCGCCTTGAGTCGATCCTGCAGCAGGAACACGCGGATCAGGTTGTGCGCGCTGTCGCTCTGGAGCAGCGCCACGAACGAGCGCGCTTCGGCACTCATCGCCGCGTCGCCCCGCGCACCGTACTTCGTCCATAGGTCCAGCATCGCATACGGTGCGGGGTAGTGCTCCCGCCGGGCACGCGCGCTGATCTGACGCAGCAGCACCGGGTGCAGCAGTGCGCGCACGCCAGGCCAGCTCAGGGCGCGCTCGAGCCGCGCCGGGCGGTGCGGCGGCGGTGCAGCCTGAATGATCTGTCGCGCGGCCGCTTCAAGTTCGGCCGCGCCAGCGACCAGGCGGTCGACCAGTCCGAGTCT
>DATNNU010000067.1:0-8057 GCA_035601675.1 Steroidobacteraceae bacterium
CCGAAGCGCTGGCGGCGGCGGCACCCACCCGCGCCCACCTGGCGCGCGGACTGTGCTCGCGCGGACTTGCGCCCAGCGTGCAGGCGGCTTTCGACCGTTGGCTCCAGCGCGGGCGACCCGGATACATCGCTGCGCAGTGGCCGCAGCTGGCGACCGCGGTGCGGTGCATCGTCGATGCCGCCGGCGTGGCGGTACTGGCTCACCCGCACCGCTATCGGCTATCCAACGGCGTGCTGCGCGAGCTGCTCGGCGACTTCAAGGCGGCCGGCGGCGCAGGTCTCGAGGTCAGCCTCGCCGGCATGGGTCCAGCCGATGCCGATCGCGTTGCGAGCCTGGCACGTCGCTTCGATCTCGCCGGCTCGATCGGCTCGGATTTCCACGAGCCCGGGCTGCCATGGCGTCCGCTGGGTCGCTTCGCTAAGCTACCGGACGGGATAACGCCGATCATGGTCCGCCTGGGCCTGTAACGCAGCCCTTCAACAGAATTGACTCGGTAGCGGAGCCAGCAGCCGATGGTCACAGGGCGATCAGAGGGATGAGCGATCAGGAAGACAACGTCGACCGCGACCTGTTCCGCAACGTCGAAAAGCTGCGGCAGCTGCGCATCGAACACCGCGACTTGGATGAGGTCATCGCACGCCTGTCGATGGACATCCACGTCGATGAGCTGCAGCTCAAACGCCTCAAGAAGCGCAAGCTCGCGCTCAAGGACCAGATCATGAAGTTCGAGAGCCAGCTCATTCCGGATCTCAACGCCTGAGCCGCGTTGGCCGTAATGACCTCTGACGGCGGCGCGATCCAGTCGTTTCTCGCCACGGCCAGCGCCGGCGAGGTGCTGCTGCAGCTCGGGGTGATTGCCGTGGGCGGCCTGGCGGCGATGGGCGCCACTGGCCTGCTGCGCCGCTGGCGCGCCCGCCATCTGGCACTGCTGAACCTTCGCGGCGCGCGCGCCCGTCTGATCGAAATCACGCTGATTGAAGCCGCGGTCGTGGTGGCACTGTTGACCATGCTCGTGGCCCGCACGGTGATCGCGGCGATAGGCATGCCGGCCACGCTGCTCGATATCGCCATGCAGCTGGCGACGGCGCTGATTCTGGTGCGGCTGTCGATCTATCTACTACGTCTCGCGCTCGGCCCACGCTCCTGGCTGCGTACCTGGGAGACACGTCTGACGCTGCTGGTGTGGCTGGCGATATCGTTCCAGCTGGTGGGCTGGTTCGATGCCATCCAGAGCACGCTCGACGCGATCAACCTGCTGCCCGGCAAGGGTCGCTTCACGCTCTGGGCGCTGCTCAAAGGACTGGTGATCATTACCGTGTTCGTGCTCGTGGCCAGCGTGGTCGCGCGTGCGGCCGAGCGGCGCGTCATGCACGTCGAGTCGATCGCGCTATCGACCCGCATCGGCATCACCAAGTTCAGCTATTTCTTTCTGGTCGGCCTGGGGGTGCTGCTTGGAGTCAACGCGGCCGGCGTCGACCTGACGGCGCTGACGGTGTTGACCGGAGCGGTGGGACTGGGACTTGGTTTCGGCCTGCAATCCATTGCCAGCAACTTTGTCAGCGGGTTCGTGCTGCTGATGGACAAGTCGATCAAACCCGGCGACGTGATCAGCTTCACCGGCATGCCCGGCACCAGCACCGAGAGCTTCGGCTGGGTGCAGGCGCTGCGCGGCCGCTACGTCGTGGTGCGCGACCGCGATGGCGTCGAGATGCTGGTCCCGAACCAGCAACTCATTAACAATCCGGTCATCAACTGGAGTTATTCCGACCGCAAGGTGCGTCTGAAGCTGCCGGTGCGCGTCAGCTACCGCGACGATCCGGAACAGGCGTTGGCGGTGCTGATGCGGGCCACCGAGGGCAATTCGCGCATTCTGCGCGATCCGGCGCCGGTATCGCGGCTGATGCAATTTTCCGATCACGGCATGGATCTCGAGCTGCGCTTCTGGATCGCCGATCCGGAAGCCGGCGTCAACAACGTGCGCTCCGACGTCAATCGCGCCATCTGGCGGCTGTTCCGCGATGCCGGCATCACCATCCCGGTCGCTCAGCGGGAAGTGTACCTGCGCCACGGCGACCCGCTGCCTTGAAGCACCTAGCCTCAATCCCCGAGCAGGATCTGCAGTTCCAATTCGTGCGCGCCTCGGGACCGGGCGGCCAGAACGTCAACAAAGTCGCGACCGCCGCTCAGCTGCGCTTTGATCTGGCCGGCACACAGGCACTCGCGGCGCCGGTCAAGGCACGGTTACGAGCCATCGCCGGCAATCGCGTCAACGCCGAGGGCGCGCTGCTGATCATGGCGCGCAACCACCGAACCCAGGAGGGCAATCGGCGCGCGGCCCTGTCGCGCCTCGAGGAGCTGATCGCACGCGCCAGCGTCGAGCCGAAAAAACGCCATGCGACCCGCCCCACCCTGGGCTCGCGGCAGCGTCGGCTGGATAACAAACGCGAGCGCAAGCAGATCAAGCGCTTGCGCGGCCGCGTGGCCGACGACTGAGCGGCAAGCCGGATGGCGCCAGGGCGCGTGCATAGCTTTGCGGCCGTGATCGGCGCCGACACCAGGATTTTGATCCTGGGCAGTATGCCCGGCGTCGCTTCGCTCAACGCGCAGCAGTACTACGCCCATCCGCGCAATCAGTTCTGGAGGATCATGGGCGAGATCTGCGGGGCGGGCCCCGAGCTGCCGTACCCGCAGCGCCTGCAGGCGGTGCGCGAGCAGGGTCTGGGTCTGTGGGACGTGCTGCACTCATGCGTGCGCGGCGGCAGCCTCGATGCCGCGATCGAACATCATTCGGCGATTGCCAACGATCTGCTGCCGCTGCTACGCCGCTGCGGCGCTGTCATGCGTTTGTGTTGCAACGGTGGCACAGCCTATGCGGCCCTGCAGCGTCATTTCGCCAAGCCGCTGGCGGGCGAGTTCCCGCACATCGATATTCGCCGCCTGCCTTCGACCAGCCCGGCCAATGCCAGCTGGAGCTATCCCCGCAAGCTCGAGTCCTGGACCAAGGCGCTGCAGGACCGACGGGCTGCCGAGCCGTTCTGACTATTGCGCTGGCGCTGGCGCCGTTGTACACCGTCAGTCGCCGCGAATAAAAATAGGGAAGAGAAATCATGGTCTCGCTGCTGTCACTTTGGGTGCCGATCGTACTGTCCGCCGTGATCGCGTTTCTGGCGAGCTGGCTGCTGCATATGATCGTGGGTCATCACCGCCAGGATCTGCGCAAACTGCCGCAGGAGGATGCGGTGCTCGACGCGCTGCGCGCCGCGCAGATCGAGCCGGGCGACTACATGGCGCCGCACGTTTCCTCGCCCAAGCAGATGCACGAACCGGGGTTCCTGGAAAAGAGGCGGCGAGGTCCGATCGTATTGTTGACGCTCAGTGGTGGCGGCGAGCTGCGCATGGGCAAGCCATTGGCGCAGTGGTTCATCTACCTGCTGATCGTGATGCTGATGTGTGCCTATGTCGCCAGCCGGACGCTGCCGATGGGAGCGCCTTATCTGGCTGTATTCCGCGTGGTCGGCACCGTGGCATTCATGGGGCTGGCGCTGGGCCAGCCGCACCAGTCGATCTGGTGGCAACGCCAATGGAGCGCGACCATCAAATACATGATCGACGGGCTGATCTACGCCTTGCTGGCCGCCGGTGTCTTCGGCTGGCTGTGGCCGCGTGCCTAGCCGTGCGTCACCTGGAGGATGCTGTGGCGTATCTGCTCCGACAGCACCAGCTGCGCATCAGCCGCCACCCGGATCAGCACCTCATCGAACAAAAGCCGGCCCGACTCGCCCGTGCGCACCACGCCGCGGGCACGCAGCAGATCGATGAAGTTTTCGAACAGGCTGGGATCGAAGAACTCCGGTGAATTGAAGCCATAGAGCAGGGTGATGCGTTGAGCCATGAGCTGGCAGCGCTCCTCGAGCAGTTTCTGCGTGATCTCGCCGCTGCCAGCCCGCACCAGCAGCGCAATCGCCAGGTAGTAGCGCTCGATGGTCTGAATCGTGGTCTGGGCCAGCAATGACAGCTGCATTGCGGCCTCCGAGGTCGGCGCCGGCCGCCGCCATAGCTGCGATTGTTCGCTGCCTTCGAGCAGGCCGAGCGAGGCCAGCGAGGCCAGCGCACTGCCGACGATGCCGTCCAGCTCGTCTTCGGTCCAGCGCATGAACAGTTCCGCAGCGACGTACGGATAGATGCGGCCCGCGAGTCGCTGCACATCCTCGGTGCGCATGACCGCGTTCGCCAGAAAGCAGCAGGCGATCAGCGATGGCATCGCGAACAGATGCAGCACGTTATTGCGGTAGTAGGTCGCGAGCACCGCATGCTCCGGACTCATGCGCACGATGTCGCCGGCCCGGTGGCGCTCGCGGGTTATGGTCTTCAGGGCTATGCCGTAGTTGACGACTTCAGCGGCGCTCTGACGCGTCACCGTCACCCGATCGCTGTACGGAATCACCTCCAGCACCGCCTCCATGGTCTCGATCAGGCGTAGCAGATCGGTCTCGAGCATCGACTGGCGCGGCGTGGCCAGCAGCACCAACGCCAGCAGGTTGATCGGGCTCACGGTGGCCGCGGAATTGATGTGACGCATGATGCTCAGCGCCAGCTCATCGACCAGCGCGCCGACCCACGGCGGCCGGTTCTGATCGTCGAACACGCGGTCACGCCAGTCAGGAGCGTAGCGATCGACCACGGCGTCGAGATGGATCGGTTCGCCAAAATTGACGTGCACGTTGCCGAAGCGCTGGCGCAGCCGTCCAACGGTGCGCAGCAGACCGAAAACCGATTCCTTCTCCTTTGGCTGGCCCGAAAGCTCGCCGATGTAGGTCGGGCCTTCGACGATGCGCTCGTAGCCGAAATAGACCGGCACGAACACCACCGGGCGGCGCGGCTCGCGCAGGTAGCTGCGCACCGTCATCGACAGCATTCCGGTCATCGGCGGGCGTAACCGGCCGGTGCGGCTGCGCCCGCCCTCGATGAAATACTCGATCGAATGACCGCGCGCCATCATCGCCGCGAGGTATTTCATGAACACGACTGCATACAGAGAATTTCCGCGGAAACTGCGGCGGATGAAAAACGCACCGCCCTTGCGCAGGAAGCGGCCGACGATCGGCAGGTTCAGGTTCAATCCGGCCGCGATGTGTGGCACCGCGTAACCGCGTTCGTAGATGGCGTAGGACAGCAGCAGGTAGTCCATATGGCTGCGGTGACAGGGCACGTACACGATCTCGTTGCCCTCGGCGACCTGCTGCAGCGTGTCGACGTGGTGGAACTCGATGCCGTCGTACAGCCGGTTCCACAGGCTCCTGAGCGCCAGCGACATGAAGGTGATGAACACCGGCGAGTAATTGGCGGCGATCTCATTCGCGTAGCGGCGGGCCTCGAGCAGCACCGCGCGCCGGGTGCGCTTGTCCTTCTCGCGCACTTCCTGTGCCACCGCCGCGCGTACCGCCCGGGTGCGCAGGACAGCGGCCACAATGGTGCGCCGGTGCGACAGGTCCGGTCCGAGACGCGCCGTGCGCAGCCGGGCAAACTGGCTGCGCAGCTGGCGGGCAATGCGTCGGCCGCTCAACGCCGTGTCGGCATCGGCTTCCAGCAGGCTGCGCAGCGACATCGCTTCGCCCAGCTGCACGGTGGTGCTGCGTCCGTTGAACAACACCGTGAAGATGTGGCGCACGCGGCTGCCGATGACCCAGTCCTCGGACAGCAGCAGGCGAATCAGCGAGCGCTCCTTGGAGGGCGCGCGACCCCAATAGACGGCGGCCGGTACCAGGCTGACGTCGAGGCCGGGGTCGCGCCGCAGTGCGTTGACCAGGGCCAGCAGTAGCGCGGGCGGCCGCCGATCCACCCGCGTGCGCCACAGGCCGACGCTTTGCGTCAGCGCGAACGACGAGCGGACGTTGCGCAACTGCCGTGCCAGCAGGCGGCGACCGGGTCGCGGCAGGCGCTCGCGCACGCAGACATTCTGCAGTACCGCCAGGTCGCTGGGGCTGCGCCGCTCGAGTACATAGCAGACCGGCACCGTGCGTCCGGCCAGGCGCGCCGCCGCATCTTCCGGCCGCAGCGTCGCGCGCACCCACAGGGCGAGCACTCTGCGCAGTACGCCCTGCATGGCTTTAGGTCGAGCCGCGCTCGGGCGGCAGATCCAGCGCGATCAGAAAATACTCGAACAGGTACTTGATGAAACGCAGCTGTTCGTGCAGCTGGTGATCGGCGTCGACCAAGTGCACCGAGGCGCCATATTCGCGCGCGAAGCGAATGCTGTGTTCAATCGGCACGACGTCGTCGCGCCAGCCGTGCACGATAGCCGCGGGACAGTCGAGCAGCCGCTCGCGCAGCGGCGGCAAGCCTTCCATGTACAGCGCCGGAGCCATCAGAAAGGCGCCGCGAGCGTGAAGCAGCGAGGCGGCCGCGACCGTGACATAGCCGCCAAGACTGGAACCGACCAGCACCAGATCGCCAGAAAGCGTCTTGCAGACTTCGATCAGCTTGTCAATGCAGCCGCGCGGCGTATCGATGCCTCGATAGTCGACCGACTCGACCTCGTAGCCCTCGCCGCGAGCGACGTCGGCCAGGGCGGTGATTTTTCTGCCCCACGGGATGCTGTCCTTGCCATGCGAGAACACGACGTAGCGGTTCGCCATCCTGAAGTTTTCCTTGCATTCGATCCACGGCGCATCGGATCGCCGCCGCGGATCATACTCCCGGAACCTTGGGGCGCGATTACAACTCGAATGCAGTCGCGCCCGCGCCGGCCAGCGTCGCCGGTGTTAGCCGCCACTCGGAGGCCACACTAGCAGCATCGAATCGCGTGCTGCACGCCCGCAGCTTTACTGGTTGACCGTGACGAGCAGCGCATCGCCAAGCCAAGCCCGGCGCCGCTATCAGCGTTCGCAAGCCGCGCTGCTGGGCAGCTGGCGCTTGGCGCGCGCCGTCCGCTTGCGCAGCCCGCTGCTGGCCCCGCGGCAGGCGCAGCTCGGCGAGGCTGCCGGTAGCGAGGTCGCACGTGCGCTCGTCAGCGTTGCGGTGGCAATGCGTATCGATTGACGCTGACCGCACGCACGCTGCTGCCGCCGTGCTCGTGCGTTACCAGGAAGGCCTGGAAATCGGCCGGGCGTGAGGTGGCAAAGCCAAACAGCAGCTGGAATCGGCCTGCGGCTAGCTGCTCGACGTCGTTCAGGCGCTGGTCGCAGATCACAAAGTAATTCTCCTCCGTGCTGTGTCCGATGAATGCACCCTCCTGCTCCAGCGCCTCGAAGAACGCCGCCAACTGCGAGCACACACGGGACCACAGGGCCGGTCCCGACTTCTCATACACCACCCAGCGCGTCCCGCGCTCAACACTGTTCATGATGAACAATGCCAGTCGCCTAATTGCGAGCTCGCGCCAGTCGCTCTTGGCGGCCGCTTCCGCGACCTGCGTGCGCAGGCTGATGCGCGGCGGCGGCACCGCGCGGGCCGCAACCCGCGCCGACTGCAGCAGGTTCACGCCTGCCTGCGACAGCCGCACGTGGTCCAGATCGGTGGTACTGCTGGCGCCCCGCAATGCCGGCCGCAACAGCGCTTCCTCTTTTTTTTCGGCTTCCGACCACACCGGACCGCTGCGATCCAGCCGCGCCAGCAAACCCGCGGCGGCGGCGGCCGAGCCAAACACCTCGTGCCGGCCGCGCAGCCGGTCGTAGGCCAGTACGCGCGGATAGAACATGACCGCGTCCTCGCTGTACAACGGCCAGTTACGCAAACCGTCGATCGCCGCCGCCGCATCGCTCCAGGCAAGCGGCGGATCGACCAGCAGCAGCGCCTGGCGCTGCCGGCACAGCCGCAGCGCCACCAGCAGCGCCGTCAATCCGATATCGATTTCGCGCGCAAGCGGCGGCACGCATAAAAAATTAAATGCCTCGACGCCCTGCAGCGCGAACAGTCCGCTGCCGCTCTTGGCATCCCCGATAATGTCGTAGTTGGTCAGCGTATCGCCGTCGTCGCCGTCGTTATTCGACATCACATAGCCCACCGCCGCCCCAAGGGCAGCGCCGCCGGTGAGGGCGGGCCGCTGGCGCGGCAATATG
>DATNNU010000068.1:0-2633 GCA_035601675.1 Steroidobacteraceae bacterium
GCGCTCGCAGCGCTTTCGTATCCGCGTGCCGCCGCCGCTGGCGCGCTATTTCGCCCGCAAGGGCTCGGTCGCGCTCGACGGGGTGAGCCTGACGGTGAACGCGATCGAGCAGCACGAGCTCGAGGTCAACCTGGTGCCGCACACGCTGGCGGTAACCACGCTGGCCGAGCTTGCGGTCGGCGACCGCGTCAATCTTGAAGTCGATCTGATCGCGCGCTACACCGAGCGGCTGCTGGCCGCGCACTAGGGGACATCAGCAATGTTGAAGATCCGATCATGAAGACCGTGCGCGCCATTCTCGATCGCATCGTGCTGCTGCTGGCCGTGGTCGCGGCGGGCTGCATCCCCAGCTTCATCGTTCAATACCGGCAGCGCACGGGCGGCCGACTCGATCAGGTGCTGGCTGATCTGTCGCCCTTTCAGGAGATCGCCAACCGCTACCACGGCGGCAGTCTCAGCGCGCTGATTCGCTACCACCTGGAGAGCACCGATGCCACTTTCCACCAGGAGGGCGCGGCGCTGCAGTCGATGGTGCAGGCCGCCGAGCGGCTGCGCGCGATGCTCGCCGGGCTCGACGCCGATCTGCTGCATCAGTGTGCCTATCTGCTGCTTCACCACGACAGCGACCTGCTGCGCGCGACCTGGGGCGGCTACCAGCCCGGCTTCACGCTCGACCTGCAAAGCGCGGTGTTCGCGCTCGCGGTCGGGGTCGCGCTGTGGGCGATATTTCTCGGCCTCTGGCACGCTGTGGCGCAGCTGCTGGGCGCTCTGCGGCGCGCCCCGTCCCGCACGCCGCCGCGCGGGCCGCCGCGCCGCACGGAACCGCGGCTGCGTTAACATGGTGCTCCGCCAGCCACTGCCGGGGCTCATCCGGCGCCACCACCAATGATCAAGATAATTTCGATGCTCATCGGGGCTGCGATTTACGCCGGCCTGGTGGCCGCGGACCCGACCGATCAGGCCACGGGCAGCGCGATGCTCGGCTTCAGCGCCGCACACACGCTCGATGAGCAGGCTGCGGAGCGGCACTTCGATGCCGACCTCAATGCCGCGGAGCTGCGCGAATGGATGCGCACCATGGCCAGTGCGCCAAACCAGGTCGGCTCGGCGCACGACAAGGCCAATGCGGAGTTCATGCTGCAGAAGTTTCGCGACTGGGGCTGGGACGCGAGTATCGAGACCTTCAGCGTGCTCTATCCGACTCCCAGGCACCTATCGCTGCAGCTGATCGCACCGAAGCAGTTCACCGCCAAATTGAAGGAGCCCGCGATCAAGGGCGATGCGAGCTCGGGCAACACGGCCGGCGCACTGCCGCCGTACAACGTGTACGGCGCCGACGGCGATGTCAGCGGCGAACTGGTGTACGTCAATTACGGCATGCCCGAGGACTACAAGGAGCTCGATCGTCGCGCGATCAGCGTCAAGGGCAAGATCGTGATCGCCCGCTACCGCGGCGGCTGGCGCGGCCTCAAGCCCAAGCTCGCCTACGAACACGGCGCGATCGGCTGCCTGATCTATTCGGATCCGCGCGATGACGGCTATTTCCTCGGCGACGTCTATCCGCAGGGCGGCTGGCGTCCCGCCGACGGCGTGCAGCGCGGCTCGGTGGCCGACATTCCGCTGTATTCCGGCGATCCGCTGACCCCGGGCGTGGGTGCTACCGCGGATGCCCAGCGCCTGCCGCTGACCGAGGCCAGGACGCTGATGAAGATTCCGGTGCTGCCGCTGTCCTACGCCGACGCGCAGCCGCTGCTGGCGGCACTGGGCGGTCCGGTCGCGCCCGCGAGTTGGCGCGGCGCGCTGCCGCTGACCTATCACATCGGTCCCGGCCCGGCGAAAGTGCATCTGCAGGTGCAATCGGACTGGAGCCGCAAGCCGATCTACGACGTGATCGCCCGCATAGCGGGCAGCGAGCTGCCCGAGCAATGGGTGGTGCGAGGCAATCACCACGATGGCTGGGTGTTCGGCGCCTGGGATCCGCTCTCGGGCAACAGCGCGCTGATGGCCGAAGCCAAGGCGATCGGCGCCCTGCTGAAGAGCGGCTGGCGGCCGCGTCGCACGCTGATCTATGCCAGCTGGGACGGCGAGGAGCCCGGGCTGCTCGGGTCGACCGAATGGGTGGAGACCCATGCGCAGGAACTCAAGCGCCATGCGGTCGTGTATGTGAATTCGGACAACAACGCCCGCGGCTTTCTCGAGGCGCAGGGCAGCCATTCGCTGCAGCGCCTGGTCAATGAGGTCAGCGCCGGCATACACGATCCCGAGACCGATGGCAGCGTGCAGGCGCGGCTGCGCGCCAAGCTGCGGGTCGACGCCTACCAGAGTCCCGCGCCCAATGAGCAGGTCAAGCGTCTGGGGCAGGCCGCAGCCTCCGCGGCCGACGTGCCGATCGGGGCGCTCGGCTCAGGATCCGACTTCACGCCGTTTCTGCAGCACCTGGGTATCGCGACGCTGGATCTGCGCTACGGCGGGGAAGCCGACAACGACGGCATCTACCATTCGGTCTACGACAGCTTCGATCACTTCCTGCGCTTTGGCGATCCCGGCTTTGTCTACGGCATCGCGGAGGCGCAGACGGTTGGCCACCTGGTACTGCGGGTGGCGGATGCAGACGTGTTGCCGCTGCAGTTTTC
>DATNNU010000069.1:0-7762 GCA_035601675.1 Steroidobacteraceae bacterium
AGCTGTGAGCGGTATTGCGCGAGCTGCAGGCCGCGTTCCTGCTCGGCGGCCCGCTCACGTTCCGCGTCGCTGCGCTCCCGCAATGTCCGGGAGAGATAGCCGGTGACGCTCAGAAAGGCGAGGCTGATCAGGGCGGTGATGATGCCGCGCTGCCACACACCGCGCTGCCACTCCGCGAGCGCGTCCTTGCGCGGCAGCGCCGCATGCACCGACCAGTCGCCGCGGCGCTCTTCAACCACGATCAGGGCGGCGCGATCACCCTGCGGCGGCTGGCCAGCGCTCAACACGCCATGGTCTTCAACCCAGATGCTTGCGCTCGGATACTGCAGCAGTGCACGCCACATCGCGGCCGTGCGACTGGCGTTGGTATCGCCGCCGCCGCCGCCGTGCGTGAGCTGCGCCAGCTCGTTGAAGTCGGCCAGGGTGGCCACGGTGAAGGTGAGCTGGCTCTGCACCTGCTGCAGCGTGGCGCGGCGTTCGCTCATAGTGAGATTGAACAGCAATGCCCACACGCCGATCAGCGCCAACACGACCGGCACAAAGATCAGCTGCGCAAAGCGCCGCGTACTCAAAGCTTCAGCCGTCATGGCGCATTCATCGTTGCCGCCTCATGCTACGCGCTGGCAGCGATGCCTGGCGCATTGAGCCATCCGCTGTTCTAACATCGGGCAGTATCCCGGCGCTATTGTGATATTTACAATCGAGGCACTCGAGAGTGCTGACGCCAGGTGCGCAACCGGCGCAGCTGCCGGCGTGTCGCTCACGGGCTTTGGAGCTTGTATTTGGCTACCACGATGACTGATCTTGATCGGCGCATCAGCGTCGCGCCGATGATGGATTGGACCGACCGCCACTGCCGCTATTTTCTGCGCGGCTTCTCGCCCCGCGTGCTGCTCTACACCGAAATGATCACGGCCGCGGCGATCGCGCACGGCAATCGCGAGCACCTGCTGCGCTACTCCGCCGAAGAGCAGCCGCTGGCACTGCAGCTCGGCGGCAATGACCCCGCGCTGCTCGCGGCCGCTGCCCGCGCCGGCGCCGACAGCGGCTACCGTGAGATAAATCTCAATTGCGGTTGCCCCAGCGAGCGGGTACACGCCGGCGCCTTTGGTGCCTGCCTGATGCTCGAGCGTGAACGGGTGGCCGACGGCGTGGCCGCAATGCGCGCTGCGGTGAGCATTCCGGTCAGCGTCAAGATGCGCATCGGCGTGGTCGCCGGGCAGGGGGCGCGCAGGCAGCTCGCGCGCTACGACGAGGATGACTACCAGCGCCTGCGCGGCTTCACCGCGCTGGTGGCACAGGCGGGCTGCAGCCGTTTCATCGTACACGCGCGCAAAGCCGTGCTCGGCGGCCTGTCGCCGCGCGAGAATCGTGAAGTGCCACCACTGCGCTTTGATGTCGTGCAGCGCCTCAAGCTAGATTTCCCGCAGCTGGCGATCGAAGTCAACGGCGGGCTGCGTACACCGGCGGCGTGTAGCGCAGCCCTCGACTGGTCGGACGGGGTGATGCTGGGCCGCGAGGCCTATCACCGGCCGCATCTGCTGGCCGAGCTGCAGCAGTTGCTGTTCGACGATGGCTGGCGCTGTCCGCAAATCGGGGACTTGCTCGAGCGCATGGCCGCGTACGCCGAGCGTGAAGTCGCCGGCGGCGAGCGCCTGTCGGCGATCACCCGGCACATGCTCGGCTTGTGCTCGGGCCGGCCCGGCGCGCGGCGTTATCGGCAATGGCTGTCGGAGGGTGCGCGCGTACACCAGGACCAGGCCCCGGCCACCGGTCCGCACAGCGCCGCCGGTCTGCTGCGCGCGGCCGCTGCGGTGAGTGCGGTATAACGCTTAGCCGCTGTGCGCCGCGGCTCTTTCCAGTAACATTCGCCAGGCATGGGCAAAGACATCGAGCTTGCGATCCTGTTCGCCGACGTGGTTGGCTCAACCCGCCTGTTCGAGATCATGGGCGATCAGCGTGCCCGCGACATGGTCGCCACCTGTCTTGAGGTGATGCGCGAAGCCACCGAGCAGCACAGCGGCAGCGTGATCAAGACCATCGGCGATGAGGTGATGTCCACGTTCCCGACTGCCGACGATGCGCTGAACGCGGCCGGGGAGATGCAGAAACAGATCGCCGCGCACACTGAGCTGCGCGTGGACGGTCAGCCGGTCGCGATCCGGATCGGCTGCCATTTCGGTTCGGTGGTGCTGGAGGCGCGCGACGTGTTCGGCTCCAGCGTGCACACCGCCAACCGCATGACCAGTCAGGCCAAGGCGGGCCAGATCATCACCACCGCAGCGACCGTCGAGCGGCTCTCGCCCGAGTGGCGCGCCTCGGTACGCCAGATCGATGTCGCCACGATCCGCGGTCAGGGCGGAGAGATCGCGCTCTACGAGGTACTGTGGCAGACCGAAGACGTCACCAGCATGCTGCCGGCGATTGCGATGACCGGGCGCGAAAACCGCAAGCCGCAGCGACTGCGCCTTACCGTGCAGGACCGCGAACTGATCCTTGATGACCAGCGTCCGCTGGTCAACATCGGGCGCGCTGACGACAATGACATCGTGATCCGCGGCAATCTGATCTCGCGCCTGCACGCGAGTATCGAACTGAGCCGCAACCGATTCACGCTCACCGATCAGAGCACCAACGGCACGTTCGTGCAGATCAGCGGTGAGGAGGAAGCTTTCGTGCGCCGCGATAGCCTGTTGATCAAGGGCGAGGGCATGATTGGCTTGGGACGAATCCCGGATCGCGACTCGCCGCTGACGATTTATTTCGCCTGCGAGGAATGTTAGCCGGCCGCCAGCCGGCGTGCGACCTCGTCGACTTCCGCCAGCATCGCGCCCGGCAGGTGCGAGCCGAATTCCAGCAGGTACTGACGAAAACCGGCGATCTCCTGGCGCCACGCGGCGTTCGCTACCGCGCTCAGTTCCGCCAGCGCCCCGGGGCTGATGTCGAGGCCCGCGGTGTTGAGATCGCCGGGCCGCGGCATGTTGCCGATCGGCGTAGCGATCGCGTCCGCACTGCCGGCGCAGCGATCGAGGATCCAGGCCAGCACGCGCAGATTCTCGCCAAAGCCCGGCCACAGGAACTTACCGGCAGCATTCTGCCGGAACCAGTTGACGTGGAAGATGCGCGGCGGCTTGCTGAGCGTGGCGCCGACCTTGAGCCAGTGCGCCCAATAGTCGCCATAGTTGTAGCCGGCGAACGGCTTCATCGCCATCGGGTCACGGCGAAGCACGCCGACCTGACCAGCGGCGGCGGCGGTGGTTTCCGAGGCGACCGAGGCACCGACCAGCACACCGTGTTGCCAGCTGCGGGCCTCGTAAACCAGCGGCGCGAGCTCGCGCCGGCGGCCGCCGAAGATCAGGGCCGAAATCGGTACACCGTGCGGGTCTTCCGCCGCTCGGCTGTACGCTGGGTTTTGCGACGCGGCGACCGTAAAGCGCGAATTGGGGTGCGCCGCCGGCCCGGCGTTCGGATCGTAGGGGCGGCCGCGCCAATCGGTGACCGGGCGCCCCTCGGTGCGGCCCTCCCACCACGGCTCATTGTCGGCGGTCAGTGCGACATTGGTGAACAGCGTGTCGCGACGAATCGTCTCGTCGGCGTTGCGATTGGTGCTGGCGTTGGTGCCGGGCACGACACCAAAATAGCCCGACTCGGGATTGATGGCCCACAGGCGACCGTCCGGACCGGGCTGCAGCCAGGCGATGTCCTCGCCGATCGTGAATACCTTCCAGCCCGGGAGCGAATCCGGGGGGATCAACATCGCGAGGTTGGTCTTGCCGCAGGCTGACGGAAACGCCGCGGCCACGTAGTGGGTCTCACCACGCGGATTTTGCAGCCCCACGATCAGCATATGCTCGGCCAGCCAGCCCTGATCGCGTGCCTGCCAGCTGGCGATGCGCAGCGCGTGGCATTTCTTGCCCAGCAGCGCATTGCCGCCGTAGCCGGAGCCGAAGCTCTCGATCGACAGCTCCTCGGGGTAGTGCATGATGAAGCGGCGAGCGGGATCCAGATCCCCGATCGAGTGCAGGCCACGGACAAAGCCGCTGTCGGCCGCGATGCGCTCCAGCGCGGCGCGGCCCGTGCGCGTCATGATCGCCATGTTGAGCACCACATAGGCGCTGTCGGTGATCTCAACGCCGCAGCGGGCGTAGGGCGAGTCGAGCGGCCCCATGCAATACGGCACCACGTACATCGTGCGGCCCCGCATGCTGCCGCGGAACAGCTCGTGCATCTTGGCGCGGGCGGCGCTCGGGTCCATCCAGTTGTTGTTCGGACCGGCCGCGTCCTTCGAACGCGAGCAGATGTAGGTCAGATGTTCGACACGCGCGACATCGCTGGGATTGGAGCGATACAGATAGCAGCCCGGAAAGGTCTTCTGGTTCAGCTCGCGCAGCTCGCCCTTCGCCAGCAGTTCGGCGCGCAGGCGCTGCAGCTCAGCCTCCGAGCCGTCGCACCAGTAGACCCGGTCGGGCTGTGTCAGCTGCTGCACACCCGCGACCCATTCGGCGACGTTATTGCACACCTCAGAAAGTCCAGCGAAGGTGTGTGGAGCGGTCGCCATGACGTATCCTAAACTCTTGAGGGAAAACCGAGCCAGGAAAAAAACGGAGCGCGTTACGAACTTTCTCAATTATACCGGCGAGACCTCAAATTTCCGGATTTTTGCCCCAGTGGAATTATCCGGCCGGGTAATATGTTGAACATCGAGGCCATCCTGGGCGCCGCAGGCCCGCTGACGCGCGCCCTGGACGGCTTCAGGCCTCGTCCAGTCCAGCAGCAGATGGCGACGCGCATCGACGCGGCGCTGCGCGCGCGCGAAGTGCTGCTGGTCGAGGCTGGTACCGGTACCGGCAAGACCTATGCGTATCTGGTGCCTGCCCTGCTGTCGGGGCTGCGGGTGTTGATATCAACCGGTACGCGCACCCTCCAGGACCAGCTCTTTCACCGCGATTTGCCGCTGCTCGCCGGGGCCCTGGGCCGGCCGGCGCGCGTCGCACTGCTCAAAGGCAGGTCCAATTATCTGTGTCGCGCGCGCCTGGCGGACCTAGGGCGGCAGGAGCAGCTGCTGGCGGTGTCCGCCGACGCGCTGCTGGAGCGGATCCGCGACTGGTCGCAGGCGACGCGCAGCGGCGATCTGGCAGAGTTGCCGGAATTCGCCGATACGCACCCGCTGCGGCCGCACATCACCTCAACGCGCGAGAACTGCAGCGGCACCCGCTGCAGTGAAATCGGGCGCTGCCATGTGTTCGAGGCACGGCGCGCGGCGATGGAAGCCGATATCGTCGTGGTTAACCACCATCTGCTGCTGGCAGATATGGCGCTCAAAGAAGAGGGCTTCGGCGATCTGCTGCCGAGCGTCGATGCGGTGGTGCTCGATGAAGCACACCAGCTGCCCGATCTGGCCAGCGAGTTCTTCGGCGTCAGCGTCAGCAGTCGACAGCTCGAGCTGCTGATCGCGGACCTCAAGCGCGAGCCCGGCAGTGCGGATCTGATGGCGGATCTGGAACGATCGCTGGCCGCCGTGCACGCGCTGCTCGGACGCGGCGAGCGGCACCTGCGCTTGGGCGAGCTGCGCGCTGACGTGCGCGGCGCCTTGCACACACTGCAGCGCTCATGCCGCGAGCTGGGCGGGCAGCTCGATGCGCGCTGCCCGCAGCCCGAGCTGCAGAGCTGCGCCGCGCGCGCTCGCTCGCTCGCCACGGCACTGCAACAGGTCATCTGCCAACCCGAGGACGCCGACGCCGATGAGCAAGCCGCGCAGTTGAACGGCGCGGCGGCGGCGCCGGGGGTCGCCGGTGCGCGCACGGTGTCGACACACGCACGCGGCTTTGCGCTGCGCCTGCTGCCGTACGAGATCGCGAGCCGCTTCCAGGCGCAGCTGACGCGGGGCCACAACGCCTGGATCTTTACCTCGGCGACGCTCGCAGTCGGCGATGACTTCAGTCACTTCGCGAGCCGCCTGGGCCTCGACGGCGCGGCGGCGCTGCGCCTCGACAGTCCATTCGATTATTCGCGGCAGGCTTTGCTGTATCTGCCGCGCGGACTGCCGCAGCCTTCCGATCCGGGCTTTGGTGATGCGGTCATCGAGACGGCACGGCCCTTGCTCGCGAGCGCCGGCGGCGGCGCATTCGTACTCTTTACCAGTCACCGCGCGCTGCGCCATGCCGCGCAGCGGCTCACCGGGGTGCTGCCGGCCGAGCTGCCGCTGCTGGTTCAGGGCACGGCGCCGCGCGAGCTGCTGTTGCGTCGCTTTCGCGCCAGCGGCCGGGCAGTCTTGCTCGGTACCGCGAGTTTCTGGGAAGGTGTGGACGTGCAGGGACCGGCGCTGCGGCTGGTAATCATCGACAAGCTGCCGTTCGCATCGCCCGAGGATCCGGTGGTGCGCGCGCGCATCGAATACCTGAATACTCAGGGCGCCAACGCCTTCAAGGACTACCAGCTGCCCGAGGCGGTGCTGGCGCTCAAGCAGGGTGTGGGGCGTTTGATCCGCAGCGAACAGGATCGCGGCGTTGTGGTGATCTGCGATCCGCGCATGAGCGAGCGCGCCTACGGGCGCATCTTTCGCGCCAGCCTGCCGCCGATGGAAACCACGCAAGCCAGTGAGGTCGCCTTGCAGCGCCTGCGCGAGCTCAGCTGTGAAACTGCTGGCCATTGATACCTCCACCGAGCTGTGCTCAGCCGCGCTGTGGCTCGATGGCGCGCTGATCGCACGCGAGGCGAGCCGCCAGCGCGGGCACAGCGAACTGATCCTGCCGATGATCGATGAGCTGCTGGGCGAGGCCGGTGTTGAGCTCGCGCAGTTGGATGCGATCGCGTTCGGGCGCGGTCCCGGCGCCTTCACCGGCGTACGTCTGGCCGCCGGTGTCGCGCAGGGACTGGGGTTCGCGGCGGCTCTGCCACTGCTGCCGGTATCGGACCTGCGGGCGCTCGCGGCCCAGGCGCTGCTGCGCCCGGGCGCGCCTCGGCGTGGCTTGATTTGCCAGGATGCGCGCATGGATGAGGTCTATTGGGGGTGCTTCGAGCGCCTCGGCGATGCGGTGTGCCCGCTCGGATCGGAAGCGGTCGCAGCCCCCGGGGGCGTGGCACTGCCGCCGGCCTGGATCGGAGCGCAGGTCTGCGGCGCCGGCTCGGGCTTCGCGGCCTATGCGCCGCGGCTGGCCGCGGTCGCGGGGCAGCTGACGGGGGTATTTGCCGAGCTTCGGCCACGGGCGCGGGAAGTCGCGCTGCTGGCGGCCCATGACGGCCTGGCCAGCGCAATACCGGCCGAGCAGGCACAGCCGGTGTATCTGCGCGATGATGTGGCCCAGCTACCTTCACTCAACTGACAAATTCTCGCGTCCCGTCATACGACTGCAACATATGGCCTCTAAGGTTCGCCTGCAGGTATCCAAGCATATGACTTCAAAGCAGATTTTAGTTGTCGAGGACGAACGGCCCATTCGCGAGATGATCGCATTCGGCCTGAAGCGCGCCGGCTTTGAAGTACGCGAGGCGGAGGACTGTCGCGCGGCCAGAGCGGCGCTGGCCGATCGCCGGCCCGACCTGATCCTGATCGACTGGATGCTGCCAGACAACAGCGGGCTCGAGCTCACGCGCTCGCTCAAGCGCGAGCGCGATACCCGCGACCTGCCGATCATCATGCTGACCGCGCGTGCGGAGGAGGTCGATAAGGTCACCGGGCTGGACGGCGGCGCCGACGACTACATGACCAAGCCATTCTCGCCGCGTGAGCTGATAGCGCGAGTGAATGCGGTGCTGCGGCGCA
>DATNNU010000070.1:0-4279 GCA_035601675.1 Steroidobacteraceae bacterium
GGGGTGCGCTCAGCGCTGTTCGCGCAACGCAAGCGGCTCGCCGCCGAACTCGAACGCGAATTCCCGGGGCGCTTCATCCCACGCTATTCGATGGTGATGTTTCACCCGGAGATACCCTACGCTGAGGCGCAGCGGCGCGGCGCGCAACAGGAGCGCGTGCTCGACCGGCTGGTGGAGCGCTTCGGCTACGAGGCAGCGCAGCCCGCCGCCCGCACCTATGCGCAGAGTCTGCTCGACGCCACGGGTCTGTAGGGGAGTGCCGAACGTGATGTTGATATTGCAATACGTCAAGACCCTGCTGAGGAATATGATCCTGCCGCCAACCGGCCCACTGCTGCTGGCGATCGCCGGCCTGCTGTTGCTGCGACGGCGTCCGCGGCTCGCGCGCGTGCTGCTGGCGGCCGGAGTCGGATCGCTGTGGCTGTTTTCGCTGCCGATCGTGGCCGACGCGCTCACGCGCCTGACCGCGCACTACCCGCCGCTGGATCTGGCGCAGCCGACGCAGGCGCAGGCCATCGTGATCCTGGGCGGCGGCGGGCAGCGCGCCTACGCGCCCGAATATGGCGGACCGGCCGCCGAGCCGCTGCTGCTCGAGAGGCTGGCCTACGGCGCCTATATCGCCCACCGTACCGGCCTGCCGGTGCTGGTCACGGGCCACGGCATCGAGGCCGCCGCGATGAGCGCGACACTGGCGCGCAGCTTTGGCATCGAGGTGCGCTGGCTCGAAGATCGCGCCTACGACACCTTCGACAATGCCCGCAATTCGGCGCAACTGCTGCATGCCGACGGCGTACAGCGCATCGTGCTGGTAACCGGTGCCACGCATCTATGGCGGGCGGCCCATGAATTCAGCGCTGCCGGTCTGGAAGTGTTGCCGGCGCCGGCCGGAGTGCTGGCCGAGCGCGAAGTCGGGCTGCAGCGCTACCTGCCGAACGTCATGGCATTGGTGCGCTCCTATGCGGCCAGCTACGAATTGCTTGGCGAGCCGGTGCGCGAATTACTTGCGCTGACGCATCTGCGCCGGCAGTGAGCGCCCGAGGGACATTCCGCAGTCAGGCGACCAGGCGGCGATGTATGGGTGATGACCCTCGAGCCGCTAGGCGGACGCTGGGTGTATCGCATAGGACTGCATTGAGAACTCGGCCGTCCAGCGCCGCATCTGCTCCGCCTCGACCGGCCGGCAGAAGTAATAGCCTTGGATTTCGGTGCAGCCCATCGCGAACAGTGCTTCGGCCTGTGCCTTGGCATCCACGCCCTCGGCGACGGTCTTGATTCCAAGCGAGCGCGCCAGCGAGATCGTTGCCGCGATCACGCTGTGAGTACGCGGGGACTCCAGCATTCTGATCACGAAGGAACGGTCGATCTTCAGCGCGTGGATGGGCAGGCTCGCCAGATAGCTCAGGGAGGAATAGCCGGTGCCGAAGTCGTCGATCGACACCAGTATCCCCCGCTCCTTGAGTCGGACAAGAAGCTCGTGGCCCTTGGACGGCTCCTCCATCAGCGTGGTCTCGGTAATCTCAAGCTCCAATAGCTCCGGTCTGACATCCCAGAGCCGCAGCGACTCCATCACCCGGCCCAGCAAATCAGGATCGTTGAAAGCGTGCACCGAAACATTGACCGCTACCGGCATATCGAAGTCCTGCTCGCGCCATCGGTGGCACTGATGCAGGGCCGCATCCAGCACGTAGTAGGTCAGCGGCTTGATCAGACCGGTTTGTTCCGCAACTCTTATGAACTCGCCCGGCGGAACGAGGCCGCGCTCGGGGTGCTGCCAGCGAACCAGGGCTTCGGCACCCGAGACCCTTCCGGCGCCCAGATCCACCTTAGGCTGGTAGTGCAATAAGAGCTGCTTCGTCTCGATGGCCGTGCGCAGCTCGCTGATGAGCGCCAGATAACGCGGACCCTCCGATTCAGCCGGGCCCCCGTACAGCACGAATGCCGCACCGATCCTCTTCGCGTGCCGAGCCGCAATGCCGCTGCGCAGCAGCAGGGTCTCGGGATCGACGCCGTCCCCGGGCGCTATGGCAGCGCCGATGCGCATCTGCACGCTGATCGGAATGCCCGCCTGCTCGAACGGCGCGGTCAACGCCTGCTCGATCCGGTACCCACAATCGCGCGCGTCGGCGGAGTCGGCATCGCTGAGCAAGACGGCGAATTCCTCGCCGCCGATCCTGGCCAGCTGCTCACCGTGGCGCAACGCGGCCTGAAGGCGGGTCGCAAGCTGCCGCAGCACTTCGTCTGCCTGGCGCACGCCGATGCCGGCCTGGATCTCATCGAAGCGAACCACGATCAAGGTCAGTAGCGCGAGCTGCGGTGTGTCGGATCTCAGCTCGCCGACCGCCCGCGCCAGAGCTTCCATCAGCCGGCTGCGATTGGGCAGCTCGGTCAGCGGGTCGAAATAGGCGAGATGCGCGATCTTTTCCTCGGCGCGCTTGTGTTGCGCGCGAGCACGCAGCGTGACGATGCCGAAGGCGAGATCATCGGCCAGTTCCATCAGCAGCCGAAGCTCCTCGACGTCGAATGCGTCCGGCTCGGCAGCGTAGATCATCAGCGCCCCGAAACAGCCTGACGAATCTTTGAGCGG
Organism: Steroidobacteraceae bacterium; assembly: GCA_035601675.1. Taxonomy (GTDB): domain Bacteria; phylum Pseudomonadota; class Gammaproteobacteria; order Steroidobacterales; family Steroidobacteraceae; genus FEN-1191. The sequence goes on from DATNNU010000070.1 coordinate 2,585, forward strand.
AAGCGCGATCGAGGACTCGTAGCCGCACTGCAGTGCGTCGTCGCGCCATTGCGCCACGCCTGGGTTGGTGCGAAAGTTCTGGTTCACCTGCAGCGTGCCGGTCCGGATCGCCAGGCCGGTGGGGCCGCTGCCGCTCGCGCCTTCCGCCCAGCTGAAGTTGGCGCGCTCAAGAAACCCACCAACGAAGCCGGACTGCGCCACCGGATGTACCGTCCTGGCCTCGTTTTGCAACCCGAACCCTACCCACGCCATGCGGTAGCCGCCCAGCTCCACGCTCAATCGGCAGATCGCCTCAAGCAGTCCGTACTCCTCGTCCATGTGCATCAGCTCCGAGTTCACGGCACTCAGCACGCGCAGCGCGCGGTTCATCCGTCGCAATGCGGTTTCGGCGCGCTTGCGCTCCGTAATGTCGTACAGCGTCGAGCGGCTCATCACGAACTGCCCGCGCTTGTCGGTGAGGGCGGTGGCACTCAGCAGAACCGAGAGCGCGCTGCCATCCTTGCGCAGCAGCTCGTATTCCAGGTTTTCGACCAGGCGCAGTGCCTTCAGGACAGGAAACTGGCGCTCGAAGAGCGTCCGGCTTTGGGAGCTGAGCAGATCCTGGAAGCGCATCTTTCCTGCGACTTCCTCGCGCGTGCGGCCGAGCCAGCGTAGTTCGGTGTCGTTGATCCTGACGAGCAGGCCGTTTTCGTCCAGCGAGTGGTAGCCGCAGGGTGCGTTGTTGTAGAGATCGTCCGCCTCCGCGATGGCGCCTCGCAAGGCGCGCTGCTCGGAAACATGCTTGGTGATGTCCCGCGTGCTGACGAGCAAGCCGCGCACGCCGGGCGTGTCGGCGTAATTCTTCGCCAGTGTTTCGATCACGCGCAGGGATCCGTCCTTGTGCCGGTAGCGCAGCTTGGCCGGCACGATGTCGCCGGTGCCGAGCAATGTCGTAAAATCCTTGCGCCCCGCCACCCGGTCATCCGAATGCACGAATTCCAGGAACGGCCGCCCGATGAGCTCGCTCGGCAGGTAACCCAGCACCCGCGTGACCGCCGGACTGATGTACAAGATGTCGCCGTTCAGGTCGAGCACAGCAATGAAGTCAGGGGCCAGCTCCGTCAGCGCACGGAAGCTCTCCGTGGCGCGAACGTCGAGCGACGCTGCCTCGCTAATCATGGCTGGATGATAGGTGGTAGGCCGATGATTGGCCAATAGTTTGGCTCTGCGCTGGCAGTGAGCGGCCGATGCAGACTCAGCGCTCGCCGGTCTGCTGGTAGATATCCGGATCGTGCCGTTCCATCAGCACCTGCGAATTTTTTAGTTCCGTGAAACCGAACTGCCGGTACAGCCCGTGCGCATCGCGCGTCGCCAGCATGAAGCGACGCAGTCCCTGCAGGTCGGGATGTGCCATGACCGCGGCGATGAGTCGCTTGCCCAGTCCCTTGCCGCGATGACCGGGAACGATGAAGACGTCGGCCAGATAACCGAAGGTCGCCCCATCCGTCACCACGCGCGCAAACCCGATCTGCAGATCGCGCTGGTACAATCCGAAACACAGCGAATTGCGGATCGCGCGCTGCATCAGCTCGGCTGATATACCCCGCGCCCAGTACGAATCGCATGACAGAAAGCGGTGCACCAGCGCCGCGTCAAGCCGCCTCTGGTCGGTGGAGATGCTGTATGGTGCTGAGGCGCTCATGGTGCTAATGTACC
>DATNNU010000071.1:0-6218 GCA_035601675.1 Steroidobacteraceae bacterium
GGGCGACCTTGCCGACCAGAGGGTCCACGGATGAAATGACAGCGCGCTGCATCAGCTTATTATTGTCGCATTGTCGGGCACACGCGTCTGGCGAGGGGCATGTCATGCTGATCGAACGTGTCTGGGCGGCCAACAGGGGCCGCAATTTTCATTATCTGATCGCCTGCGGCGAGACCGGCGAGGCGCTCGCGGTCGATCCGCTCAACGCCGATGCCTGCCTCGCCCGCGCCCAGCAGCTCGGCTGGCGCATCCGCCAGATCTTCAATACGCATGAGCACGCCGATCATACCGGCGGCAACTCGGCGATGGTCGCGGCCACCGGCGCTCCGATCCTGGCGCACGCGGCCGCGGCACAGCGCATCGGCGGCATCACCCACGCTCTCGAGGACGGCGATCCGGTACGCATCGGCCGTTCGGTGCAGCTGCGCTGCCTCGATACGCCCGGCCACACGCGCGCGCACCTGTGCCTGTATGAGCAAGGTGGCGGCGACCAGCCGCCGGCACTGTTCTCCGGCGATACCCTGTTCAACGCCGGCGCCGGCAACTGCATCCACGGCGGGGATCCGCTGCTGCTTTATGACACCTTCGCCGGCTGCCTGTCGCGCCTGCCGGCTGCGACGCAGGTGTTTCCCGGACATGAATACCTGCTGCGCAATTTGGACTTCAGCCTGGACCGCGAACCCTCCAACGCCGCGGCCCGCGAGATGCTGCAGCACTGCACAGGTCTGGCGGCCGAAGCCATACCGGTCACGACGCTGGCCCAGGAGCGGCAGTTCAACGTGTTCTTCCGCCTCGACAGCCCGGAAGTGATCGCCGAGCTGCGACGCGTCAGGTCCGACTGGAGCTCGGATCCCGGCCCGCGCGAAGTATTCCTCGCGCTGCGCGAGCTGCGAAACCGCTGGTAGCGACGCCGGGGTCGCGCGGCACCAGCGAGCGCGGCGGGTGGGGTAGAATTCGCGGCCCTCATGGACCTCAGCCCCATCCTCAATCCATTGAACGACGCCCAGCGCGAGGCCGTGACGGCACCGCTGGTTCCGGTGCTGGTACTGGCCGGCGCCGGCAGCGGCAAGACCCGCGTGCTGATACACCGCATTGCCTGGCTGATTCAGACCGAGGGCGTCTCGCCGCACAGCATCCTCGCCGTGACCTTCACCAACAAGGCGGCCGGGGAGATGCGCGGCCGGGTGGAACAGCTGCTCGGGATTCCGGGCTCGGCACTGTGGCTCGGCACCTTTCACGGCATCGCGCACCGGCTGCTGCGGCTGCATTGGCGCGAAGCTGGCCTGCCGCAGAGCTTTCAGATACTGGACGCCGAAGATCAGCTGCGGCTGATCAAGAAACTGCTGAAGGCGCAGAAGCTCGACGAGAATCGCTGGATACCGCGCGAGCTGCAGTATTTCATCAACAAGCACAAGGATGAAGGCCGGCGGCCGAAACACATCCCCGGCGGCGGCGATCCGACGCAGCTGCAGCTGATCAAGCTGTACCAGCAATACGAGGAGGCGTGCGCGCGCTCGGGCGTGATCGACTTCGCCGAGCTGCTGCTGCGCGCCTTCGAGCTGTGGCGCGACCAGCCCGACGTGCTGCGTCATTACCGCGCCCGCTTCCGCCACGTGCTGGTCGATGAGTTCCAGGACACCAATTCGATCCAGTATGCCTGGATCCGGCTGCTGGTCGGTTCTGAAGGCGCGCCGTTCGTGGTCGGTGATGACGACCAAGCAGTGTATCGGTGGCGCGGCGCGCGGGTGGAGAACCTGCACATATTTCGCGAGGACTTTCCGCAAGCCAAGCTGTACCGGCTGGAACAGAACTATCGCTCCACCGCCGCGATTCTCGACGCCGCCAACGCGCTGATCGCGAACAACTCCGGCCGGCTCGGCAAGACGCTGTGGACCAGCGGTCCGGGCGGCGATCGGGTCAGGCTTTACGCGGCCTACAACGAGCGCGACGAAGCCGAGTTCGTGGTCACGCGCATCCTCGAGTGGACGCAGCGCGGCGGGCTGCGCCGCGAGACGGCGATCCTGTATCGCTCCAATGCGCAATCGCGCAGCTTCGAAGAGGCGTTGATCACCGCACGTGTTCCCTACCGAGTGTACGGCGGCCTGCGCTTCTTCGAGCGCGCCGAGATCAAGGACGCGCTGGCATACCTGCGGCTGATCGCCAATCGCGACGATGACGCGTCGTTCGAACGCATCGTGAATCTGCCGCCGCGAGGCATCGGCAACAAGACCGTCGACAACATCCGCGACGCCGCGCGTGGCGCCGGCAGCTCACTGTGGCGCGCGGCCGCAGCCGCGGTCACAGCCGGCGAAGGCGGCCGAGCAGCGGCCGCGCTGCTTGGCTTCATGCAGCTGATCGAACGGCTCACCGGGGCGATCGGCGGCCTGCCGTTGCACGAGCAGGTCGATCACGTGATCAACGCCGGCGGCCTGATCGAACATCATCAGAAGGACAAGGCCGATCGCGGCGAGGCGCGAGTCGAGAATCTGCTGGAGCTGGTCAGCGCCGCGCGCGGCTATGAAGCCGAGAGCGATCTGCCGCCGCTGCAGAGCTTCCTTGCGCATGCGGTGCTGGAATCCGGCGAGGCTCAGGGCGATTCCTGGGAGGACTGCGTGCAGATGATGACGCTGCACACCGCCAAGGGCCTGGAGTTTCCGCTGGTATTTCTTTGCGGCCTTGAGGACGGCCTGTTTCCGCATCAGCGCTCGATCAACGATCTCGACGGCCTCGAAGAAGAACGCCGGCTGTGCTACGTCGGTATGACGCGGGCGATGAAGCAGCTGTATTTCACCTATGCCGAGCAGCGGCGACTGCACGGCGTCGACAGCTATAACTCGCCGTCGCGCTTCATCCAGGAGATCCCGCCGGCGATGATTGAAGAGGTGCGGCCGCGGATTCGCGTCGCCCACGCGCCATCACCCGGCATTGCCGCAACCGGCCGCGGTCGCAGCCTGGGCCGGGCGCCGCTGATGGAAGCCCTGGGCGACGGCATGCGACTCGGAACCCGCGTCCGCCACGGCAAGTTCGGCGAAGGCGTCGTGCTCACGGTCGAAGGCCAGGGGCCGCACGCACGCGTGCAGGTGAATTTCGAGCAGCAGGGCTCCAAATGGCTCATGCTGCAATACGCGAATCTGGAAGTGATGTAGCGGTGACGGAGCGCAAGGGCCGATGAAGATCCTGATTCTGGGCGCCGGCCAGGTTGGCCGGACCGCGGCGTACCAGCTGTCGCGCGAGCCGGCTAACGAAGTCACCGTAGTCGACACCAACGAGGACATCCTGCGCGATCTGCAGGATCGGCTCGACATCCGCGCCGTAGCGGGCCACGCCTCTTATCCGGCCGTGCTCGAGGCGGCGGGCATCGCCGATACCGACGTGCTGGTCGCGCTGACCAGCAGCGATGAAGTCAATATCGTCGCCTGCGAGATCGCGCACGCGCTCTATCGCACCCCAACCAAGATCGCGCGCGTGCGCGCGCCCGAATACACCACTCGCGCGCAGCTGTTCACCGATGGGGCGCTCGCGGTCGATGTGTGGATCAGCCCGGAACAGCTGGTGACCGAATACATTGCGCGGCTGCTGTCGTATCCGGGCGCGTTGCAGGTGGTGGACTTTGCCGACGGACGCGTACAGCTGGTCGGCGTGCGTGCGCGGCGCGACGGCCTGCTGGTGGGCCGTGAGCTGCGCACGCTGCGCGAACACCTGCCCGACACCGAGACCCGCGTGGCCGCGATCTATCGCAACGATCGGCTGGTGCGACCGGCCGGCGACACCGTGATCGAGGAAAACGACGAGATCTTTTTTGTCGCCGCCTCGGACGATCTGCGTCGGGTCATGGCCGAGCTGCGGCGCAGCGAGGATCCGGTACGGCGGCTGGTGATCGCGGGCGGCGGCAATATCGGCTTCCGGCTGGCGCGTACGCTCGAGAAGAGCAATCAGGTCAAGCTGATCGAGCGCGATGCACGGCGCGCGCGACGCATCTCCGAGCTGCTCGAGAACACCATCGTTCTCAATGGCGATGCCGCCGACGAAGAACTGCTGGTCGAGGAGAATATCGACAGTGCCGATGTATTCGCCGCGCTCACAAATTCCGAGGAAGCCAACGTGCTGTCGGCCATGCTGGCCAAGCGGCTCGGCGCCAAGCGCGTGATGGCGCTGATCAACCGGCCGTCCTATGGCGAGCTGATGGAGAATCACAGCATCGATATCGTGATTTCACCGCAGACTATCACCATCGGCTCGCTGCTGGCGCACGTGCGGCGCGGCGATGTGGTGCGCGTGCATTCGCTGCGCTGGGGCGCGGCCGAGGCGATCGAGGCCGTAGTGCACGGGACCCAGGAGCGCTCGCAGGTCGTCGGTCGCCGGCTCGAGCAGATCAAATTGCCGTCGGGGGCGAGCATCGTGGCGATCGTGCGCGGCGAAAACGTGATCATGGCGCACCACGACACCAAATTCGAAACCGAAGATCATGTGATCATCTTCCTCACCGATCGACGGCATATCGACGCGGTCGAGCGGCTGTTCCAGACCGAAGCCTAGGAACGCTAGCGATGCGCTCGGTGCTCGGCGTATTGAATATTTTCGGCTCGCTGCTTTTCTGGTTTGCGCTGTATTTCGTGCTACCGATCATCACCGCACTGGTCTACGGCGAGCTGGCGCCGCTGCGTGGGTTTATTGCGGGCGCCGGGATCGCGATTCTCGGCGGCCTGCTGCTGCGGCTGGCCACGCAGCGCTATCGCTACGACCTCAAGTCGCGCGACGCCTATCTGCTCGTGACCTCGACCTGTCTACTGATTGCAGCGGTCGCGGCGGTGCCGTTGCTGATCGATCTGCCCGGGCTATCGTTCACTAAGGCCTATTTCGAGGCCATGTCGGGGTTGTCGACCACCGGCGCCACGGTACTGAGCGGGCTCGATCGGCTGCCGCACAGCATCAATCTCTGGCGCCATGCCCTGAGCTGGCTCGGCGGCATGGGCATCATCGTGCTCGCGGTGGCGGTGCTGCCGCTGCTCGGAGTCGGCGGCATGCAGCTCTACCGCGCCGGGGCGCCGGGCACCGTCAAGGATGCGAAGCTCGCACCGCGCATCACCGAGACCGCGCGCACGTTATGGTTCGTCTACGCCGGCATGACCGTCGCCTGCGCACTGGCGCTCTGGGCCGCAGGCATGTCGCTATTCGATGCGATCTGTCACGCCTTTTCCGTGATGTCGCTCGGCGCCTTCTCGACCCACGATGCCAGCATCGGTTTTTTCGATTCACCGATGATCGAATTCGTGCTGATGATCTTCATGCTGATCGCGGCGATGAATTTCGCGACCCATTTCATCGCGCTGCGCAAGGGCGACTTCAATGCCTACCGGCGCGACCCCGAGGCGCGCTGGATGCTGCTGCTGATTCTCTTCAGCTGCGTCGGCATTGCCGTATTCATCAACCTCAACGCGGTCTACGCGAGCCCGTTCCGATCGCTGCGCTTTGCCGCCTTCAACGTCATATCGATTGCGACCACCAGCGGCTTTGTTACCACCGACTATGGCAGCTGGCCGGTATTCGCGCCGATGTGGATGCTGTTCCTGAGCAGCCTGTGCGCCAATACCGGTTCCCCCGGCGGCGGCATCAAGATGTTCCGCTCGCTTATCCTGATGAAGCAATCGCTGCGCGAGATGTTCACGCTGGTGCACCCGCAGGCGGTCGCGCCACTGAAGGTTGCCGGCCAGGTGGTACCGAACGGCGTGGTCTATGCGGTGCTCGCGTTCATATTTTTGTATTTCGTCACCATCGTGGTGCTGGTGTTCGCGCTGCTGATTTCGGGCCTGGATTTCATCTCGGCATTCTCGGCCATTGTCGCGTGCATCAACAATGTCGGTCCCGGGCTCAACGTGGTCGGCCCGGGCAGCAACTACGGCGGGCTGAGCGACTTCCAGAGCTGGACCTGTATCGCGGCCATGTTTCTCGGCCGCATCGAGATCATCACCTTTGCGGTGCTGTTCACGCCTACGTTCTGGCGCAAGTAGCGCCGCGCTCAGCTGTGGATATACTGCTCCAGCTCGGCAATGGTGCGCTGCTGTTCTTCGAGCACCGCGCGCACCAGATCGCCGATCGACAGCACACCGACGACGCGTTCGCCGTCGACCACCGGCAGATGACGGATCCGCTTCTCGGTCATGATGCGCATGCAGTCGTGGACCGACTGATCCGCGTTCACGGTCAGCACCGGCGCGCTC
>DATNNU010000072.1:0-5931 GCA_035601675.1 Steroidobacteraceae bacterium
GGCGGTAGCTTCTCGAATCCGGCGAATCCGGCTCGACGCGCACGAACTCCACCACCGGCAGGCCGGAGCGGGCCTGACTGCGAGCCAGCTGATAGCGCGCGTAGTCCTCATCGGACAGCGCCAGCGCCGCCAGACGTGTCTCGACGGCCTCAGCGGCCGCCACGCCGGCGTGCACGATCTTCATCGTCTCGGGAAAATCATACGACGAGAAATCACCGAGCTGCGGGCTGACCACGATGTCGTTGGGGCCGAGCGTCGCAAGATCGCGCTCGATGTCCTTGCGCAGCAGGATCGACAGCATCTGATTGGTGATCCCCGGCAACGTGCTGAGACTCTTGCGCGGCTGCAGTGGAAAGCCCGCATCGACCACGATCAGTATGTCCACGCCCATCGAGCGGGCGACATCGATTGGCAGATTGTCGGCCAGGCCGCCGTCAACCAGCAGCTCGCCGCGATATTCGACCGGCGCAAACAGGCCCGGCACCGACATGCTGGCGCGCATCGCGGTGGTCAGATCGCCGTCGCCGATGATCCGTTTGCCTCCGGTTTCCAGATTGGTCGCCACGGCGCGAAAACGCGTCGGCAGCTGATCGAAATCGGTGATGCGTGCCACCGGCAGCGTGAGCTGGCGCAGCGTTTCGGTCAGCATCTGGCCCTGCACCAGGCCCTTGGGGATCACCAGCCTCCTGCCCTGCAACCCGACCGGCAGGTTGACCAGGAACTGCCGGTCTTCCTCCTTGCGCCGGTAGTCGAGTTCGGTGCGCGGCGGGCGGTCGCGGAACGCCGCCTGCCAGTCCAGCGACGCCATGGCGCGCTCGATCTGCTCACCCGACAGGCCGCTGGCGTACAGCCCGCCGACCACTGCACCCATGCTGGTACCGGCGATCACATCGACCGGCACATGCAGCTGATCGAGCATTTTGAGCACGCCGATGTGCGTCGCGCCGCGCGCGCCGCCGCCCGAGAGCACCAACCCCACGCGCGGCCGCCCTGAGGCCGCCCGGATTGCGCCGCCATCGGTCGATGAGTCTTGCGCGCCTGCCGCCGCGGAGACGAACAGCAACGCTGCCAGGACGACTATTGTTGCTTTACGCATGCACCAGCCGCGGCCGATGGAGCCGCGGCGCCGATCCTATCACGTGCATCGCGCCAGGCCCGACGCCTTGGCATGGCCACGCTACCGCGGCAAGGTCGCAGCCATTAAGCTTGCGCGCATGAACTCGGCGTTCCTAATCTCGCTCGTCATTCAGGTGACGTTGATCATTCACTGTATCCGCACCGGACGCAATTCGCTGTGGATCTGGGCGATAGCGCTGCTGCCCCTCGCCGGGCCGATCGCCTACGTGCTGATCGAGTTGCTACCCGGCCTGTTTGGCAGTCGCGGCACGCGCCGCGCGGTGCGTGGCGTGCGCAAGGCACTCGACCCGGAACAGGATCTGCGACGCTTTCAGGACGAGGCGCGACTGATCGGTGACGTCGCCAGCCGCCAGCGCTACGCCGACGAACTGGTGCGCCAGGGGCGCGCCCAGGAGGCCATTGACATCTATCGCCAGGCGCTCACCGGTCTGTACGAACACGATCCCAATCTGATGCTCGGACTGGCGCGCGCGCAGTTTGCCAGCGGGGCATTCAGCGAGTCGCGCGCCACGCTCGATGCGCTGATCGCGCACAACCCGCAATTCAAGTCACCCGATGGCCACCTGCTGTACGCTCGCGCGCTCGAGGGCGAGGGCAATCTCGACAAGGCGCTCGAGGAATATGCCGCCGTCAGCAAGTATTACGCCGGCGCCGAGGCGCCGCTACGCTACGCCCAGCTGCTGCGCGCCAGCGGCAAGCAGGAGCAGGCGCGCCGCGTGCTCAAGGAACTGCTGGAGCATGCGCGGCTGGCTCCGCGCCATTACCGCAAGATGCAGCAGGAATGGCTCGCCGGAGCCGAACGCGAACTGGCCGCACTCTGATGCTGCCCGACGCGCGCCACTGCGTGCATCAATCGATGCCACCGCGCCGCCTCGCTTCGCGCTTTGGCTGCTGCTGCGTAATGCAATGCAGATTGCCGCCGCCGAGCAGGATCTCGCGGGCCGGCACGCCGACTATGCGGCGCTGCGGGAACACACGGCGCAACACCCGTCGCGCCGTACCGTCGGTCGACGCGTCGAGCAGTGGCAGTATCAGAGCGCCGTTGGCGAGATAAAAATTGACATAGCTGCCGGCCAGGCGCTGCCCGGCGCGCAGAGCGCGGATGGCGCGGTTGGCAACGACGCCTGCCGCCTCGCGCCGTGTGATGTATAGCGGGCCCGGCGATGGCAGCTTGTGCACCACCAGACGCCGGCCGCGCGCATCGCGCGCCGCCAACAGCCGCTCCCAGGCGTCTTTCGAAACGCGCTGCTGCGGATCGTGCGGATCGTCGCTCCAGGTCAGGCAGACCTCGCCGGGACGCGCAAAGCACGCCAGGTTGTCGACGTGACCGGACGTCTCGTCATCGATCACACCCTCGCCGAGCCAGATGACACAGCTTGCGCCCAGGTAGCGCTTCAGCAGCGTCTCTACCTGATCCCGGCTCAACGACGGATTGCGCTTGAGCAGGCATTGTTCGGTGACCAGCACCGTACCCTGGCCGTCAACATGGATCGCACCGCCCTCGTTAATGAACGGCGCGCAATAGCGCTCACAGACGGCGATTTCGAGCACCTTCTGCGCCACCGCCTGATCGCGGCGAAAGTCCCGGTACAGGCCACCCCAGGCATTGAAGCGCCAGTGCACGCCGCGCAGCGTACCAGCCGCGTTGACCAGGAAGGTCGGTCCGACGTCGCGCATCCAGGCGTCATCGCTCGACAGCTCCACGACGCGCACCGCCGCCGGCAGCGCGGCGCGCGCCGACGCATATTGCGGCGCCGAGGCGCCGATGCTCACCGGTTCGAATCGGGCAATCGCCGTGGCGACCGCGGCAAACGCCTGCTGGGCGGGCTGTGCGTGCCGCCGCCAGTTATCGGGCCGCTCAGGCCAGAGCATCCAGCAACCCTCGTGGGGTTCGAACTCGGCCGGCATCCAGAAGCCGTCGCGCGCCGGCGATGATTTCAAGGTGCGGGGCATAACAGCTATGCATTCTAGCAACCTTGAGCCCGGCCACGGCTCTCCAGGCGCGGCGCTGTGATAGCATTTAATAAGCTGCCCCCAGTCCGCTGGATCTATCAATGACCAATCCCAACCCGACTTCCGTCAAGCCGGTCGTGCCCGCTGGCGGCCAGAAGATATCGATCAGCAATGGCAAGCTGCTCGTCCCCGAGCGCCCGGTCATCCCATTTATCGAGGGTGACGGCACCGGCCGCGACATCTGGCGAGCCAGTGTGCGCGTACTCGACGCCGCGGTCCAAAGCGCCTACGGCAATCGCCGCAAGATCGAATGGATGGAGGTCTTTGCCGGCGAAAAAGCCTTCAATGCCTTCAAGAGCTGGTTGCCGGATGAAACCGTGAACGCCTGCCGCGAATTCTTGGTGTCGATCAAGGGCCCGCTGACCACACCGGTCGGCGGCGGCATTCGCTCACTGAACGTGGCACTGCGCCAGCTGCTCGATCTGTACGTGTGTCTGCGTCCAGTGCGCTGGTTCAAGGGCGTTCCGTCACCGGTCAAGGCGCCGGAGAAGGTCGACATGGTGATCTTCCGCGAGAACACCGAGGATCTGTATTCCGGCATCGAATTCGAGCAGGGCACGGAGGACAACAGCAAGTTCCTGGAGCTGCTGAAGACCAATTTCCCAAAGCACTACGCCAAGATCCGCTTCCCCAACAGCAGCGGCATTGGCATCAAGAACGTCTCGATCGAAGGCACTGAGCGACTGTTCCGCTCGGCGATCGAATACGCGCTCGCCAACGGGCGCAAAAGCGTGACCATCGTGCACAAGGGCAACATCCTCAAATTTACCGAGGGCTCATTTCGCGCCTGGGCCTACGCCTTGGCCGAGCGCGAGTTTGCCGATCGGGTCTATACCTGGCCGCAGTGGGAGCGCACCAAGGCGGCCGGCGGCGAAAAGGCGGCCAACGAGGAGCAAGCAGCAGCGCTCAAGAGCGGCAAACTGTTGATCAAGGACGCGATCGCGGATATCACGCTACAGCAGATCCTGACGCGCGCCGATGAATTCGACGTGGTCGCGACCATGAACCTCAACGGCGACTATCTCTCCGACGCGCTGGCTGCCCAGGTCGGCGGCATTGGCATCGCCCCGGGCGCCAACATCAATTACATCACCGGACATGCCGTGTTTGAAGCCACGCACGGCACGGCTCCGAAATACGCCGACCTCGACCAGGTCAATCCCGGCTCGCTGATTCTCTCGGGCGAGATGATGCTGCGCTACCTGGGCTGGGCGGAAGCCGCCGACGCCATCATTCGCGCAATGGATAAGACCATCGGCCAGAAGATCGTGACCTACGACTTTGCGCGCCTGATGGAGGGCTCGACCAAGGTCAAGTGCAGCGAGTTCGGCGACGCGCTGATCCGCAATTTCAAGCTAAGCGCTGTCTAGAGCTTGCGCTGACTCATCGGCGGCGGCGTGTACTGGTAGACCCAGGTCTCCGTAAGTGTCTGGCCATTCAGTGCCAGAAACAAGCGCAGATCGATCGGCTCGGTGCTGTCATCGGTAGGCTTAAGATCGAACATTGCGCGCCAGCCGTTGATCGCGCGCAACGGCCGGGCCGAGGTGATCTCGATCTGACCGCGTGAGGCGGTGATCACCGGCTCGACATGCGCGTCCTCTCCGAGCATCGGAAAGTGTCCGCCGGCGAAATCGATTACGAAGCGCCACGAGAAATACGAGCGCTTCTGGCCGACGACGCCGCCGATGCCGGCGCGCGTCGCATGCACCTGTGCCAGCGGACAAGCCACCGGATTGTAGCGGCACCAGTACAGCCGATAGCCAAACAGCAGCTCCTGGCCGCGCTGCGGCTTGTCGGCCGGGGTCCAGAACGCAACGATGTTGTCGAAGGTCTCATCGCTGGTCGGCAGCTCGACCAGCACCACCGCACCTTTGCCCCAGCTGCCCTTGGGTTCCACCCAGACGCTCGGACGCTGGTCATAGAACACGCCGTCGTCCTGGTAATGATCGAATTCGCGATCGCGCTGCATCAGCCCGAAGCCGTGCGGCGACTCGTCAACAAACGAATTGAGGTGCACGCCCGCCGGATTGACCAGCGGTCGCCACAGCCACTCGCCGTTGCCGTTGTATATCTGCAGCCCATCGGAATCATGTATCGCCGGGCGCCAGTCGTTGTCCACCCGCCGATCATTGGGGCCATCGAGGAACATGCTTGTGCCCGGCGCGATACCCAGTCGCTCGATGCTCCTGCGCGGATACAGCGCCGCATCGACGTCCATCACAATCGTGTCGGCGACATCGATGACGAAACGATAGGCACCGGCGACGCTCGGCGAGTCAAGCAGCCCGTAGATGGTGACCTGACTGGAATTCCTGGCCGGACGCTCGAGGTAATAGGCGATAAAATCCGGGAATTCCTCGGGTTGAGGCATACCGCAGTCAATCGCCAGCCCACGCTGCGACATGCCGTACTGTTTGTCGCCATCTACCGCTCGGAAATACGATGCGCCCTGAAACGCTGCCACGTCGCGCGTCCAGTCGGCATGGAACAGCAGCCGAAACCCGGCGAATCCGAGATTCGCCGCGAGCTTGTGCCCGTCGACGCCGCTCTTGCTGTAGTCGAACATTGCCGCGTCATAGGCCAGTTCCTGTGCGCGTCCGCTGTCGACACTATAGAGCCGCACCGGTTTCGTGACCGTGAACCCGAGATGGAAGAATCGCGCCTGAAACCATACGCCGTCGCCCGCCCAGAGCGAGTGATCATCGCGAAAGTGGATAGCCTGCCATTGGTCCCAGCCGAGCTTTGCTATCGGTGCGGGCAACGCAACATTCGGCGGCTTGT
>DATNNU010000073.1:0-2263 GCA_035601675.1 Steroidobacteraceae bacterium
CATGTCACGGCTTCTGCGGTATCGCAGCGGGTGAAGCTGCTCGAGGAGCGCCTGGGCAGCGTGCTGGTGGTGCGCGGCCAGCCCTGCACCGCCAGCGATGTGGGGCGGCTGCTGTGCAGGCATGTCGAACGTGTCGGCATGCTGGAGCAGGATCTTCAGGTGGCGCTGCCGAGGCTCGAAGCGGTCGCCGACAGCGCGGGCCGGGTGACACTGCGCGTGGCCGTGAATGCCGACAGTCTGGGCACCTGGTTCATCCGCGCCATGGCGGAATTCGTCAATACTGAGCCGGCGCTACTCGACCTGGTGCTGGACGACGAGGAGCACACTGCCGAATGGTTGCGCACCTCGGAAGTGCTGGCGGCAGTGACCGCCGGCGCGCGCGCCGTTCAGGGGTGCAACCGCATCGCGCTGGGCCGATTGCGCTACGCCGCGGTAGCCAGCCCGGCCTTCGTGCGGCGCTATTTTGCCGCCGGCGTCACGGCGGCCTCGCTGGCCAGCGCGCCGCGCCTGACCTTCAACCGTAAAGATCGCCTTCAGGCACAATGGATTCGCCTGGTCTGCCGGCGGCCGGTGGACACACCGACACACTGGCTGCCATCGACGCAGGCCTTCATCGACGCCAGCAGCGCCGGGATTGGCTGGGGGATGAATCCTGTATCGCTGGTACAGCCGCAGCTTCGCGCCGGAACGCTGGTGGAGCTGGTCCCGGAGCCCCATCTGTCGGTGGCTCTGTATTGGCAGCACTCGCGGCTGCCGGTGTCGATGCTGGATCGATTGACGCGCACGGTCATCGCCGCGGCCCGACTTGCGCTGGAACCCTAGCGCACTCGCGCGACAGAACGGGCTTGAACCTGGGCCCGCAGCGTCGGCACTCACTTTGGAGGGTTATGCAGGAGGGCGAGGAGTCGGGGCGAGCGGATGAAAAGTGCATCTTGGGTATTGCTGTCGTTGAGTCTGCTGTGCACGCAGACGGCGGACATGTATTGCCTGGATCCGGTCAATACACGGATTTCATTCAACATTCAGCATTTTGGCGTGCTGTGGGTGAGTGCCCGTTTCCCGGACTTCAGCGGCGGCTTCGTGCGCGACCGTTTCGGTTCGGCCAGCCGGGTGGACGTCAGCGTGCAGATGGCATCGGTGGCCTGCGATGACCCGCGCTGGAACGCCCGTCTGCGCTCTGCCGACTGGCTCGACGTGCAGCGCTACCCGCAGATGAGCTTTCACTCGAATCATGTTGACTTTGAGGGCGACGGTCGGGCCGTGGCGAGCGGTGAATTGACCCTGCACGGCGTCACCAAGACGGTCGGCCTGGAGATCACCCGGTTGAGCTGCTCGCAGGCCACCGGGTCGGGCGACAGCTGCAGCTTTGTCGCGCACGCCCGCATCAGGCGCTCCGACTACGGCATCGCTCATGGATTCTGGATCGGCGGCGACATGGTCGATATCGCCATTAGCGGCGTCGGCGTACGCGGCGATGCGCCGCCGCGGCCCGCCGCCGATGCCGCGACGGCTGCAGCGATAGCGGCGCGGCTATAGACGGGGGTGTCGCTAAGCCGCAGCTTCAGCCCGCTTCGGTCGCACACACAAACAGCTGCGCCGGGGGAAGATTGCGCCGCTCGAAGCTGCGACGCACATCGCCGAAGGTTCGCTGCAGCACTGGAAGCACCCGGCTGGTGAACTGATAAACCAGGAATGCGCCGCCGGGCTCGAGCGCGGCGCGACTCTTGGCCACGATGTCGGCGCGCACACGCTCCGGCATGCTGCCGAGCGGAATGCCCGAAATGATATAGCTGGCCAGCGGCAATCCCAGCCGCTGCAGCACGGCCTGCACTTGGGCGGCTGAGTCGTGCACCACATGCAGGCGTGGATCGGGCAACGACGTCGGCAGGAACCGTACGAAGGCGCTATTGGTCTCGATGGCAACCAGATGCGCATCCCGGTGCATGCGGCGCAGAATCTCGCCGGTAATGGTGCCGACGCCGGGCCCATACTCGACGATGACTCTGGCCCGCTCCCAGTCGATTGGCTCGAGCACCTGATTCACCAGGAAGCGTGAGCTGGGGATGATCGAGCCGAGCATATACGGATGGCGCACAAAGTTAGCGGAGAAGAGCAGCATTTCAACAGTCCGCGATCGGGTCGTTTTTTTCATGGCGAGTCTCACACGTCGAAGAATTCGTATATTCGGGTACTCGCGTACCGTGGTCGGTCCGGTCGGAGCAACAAAAACGTGGCCTCCCCTGCGGCGAGTGGGCGCCCGCTC
>DATNNU010000074.1:0-2310 GCA_035601675.1 Steroidobacteraceae bacterium
CAGCCAGATCTCATCCGGCGTCGCTGCAGCGCGCTGCTCGGTAAAGCACTGCATCGCGCGCCAGGTCGGCTCGTAAGGCATACGCCCAAGCCACATGGTCGCGGCGCTCTCGCCGCACGCGCCGCGCCAGTCGGTGATTGCCAGCGGCGCGTTCACGGGAGCGTCGCCACCGCTTTGAGTCCGACATTGTTGCCCGCGAGCGCCTGCTCGGCGCGATAGCTCGAGCGCACCAGCGGGCCGGAGACACACTCACGGAAACCGCGCGCGAGCCCCCAGGCACGATACTGTTGGAACTGCTCGGGCGTAACAAATCTGTCCACCTGCAGATGATTGACCGTCGGCCGCAGATACTGGCCGAGTGTCAGGATATCGACCCCGATCCAGCGCAGATCGTCCATGCACTGCGCAATCTCCGGCTCGGTCTCGCCGATGCCGAGCATGAGGCTGGTCTTAGTGAGCACACCGCGCGGGTGCCGCTTGGCGTGGGCGAGCACCGCGAGCGTCTGCTCATATCCGGCACGCGGATCACGTACCGGGTGCGTCAGACGCCGTACGGTCTCGACGTTCTGCGCGAACACCTGCGGTCCCGACTCGAGCACGGTGTCGACAGCGCGCAGCACACCCTGAAAATCCGGCGTCAGTGCCTCGACCGCCGTGTTCGGATTGCGCTGTTTGATGGCGCGAATACAGGCGGCGTAATGGGCCGCACCGCCGTCGGCCAGATCGTCGCGGTTCACCGAGGTCA
Organism: Steroidobacteraceae bacterium; assembly: GCA_035601675.1. Classification (GTDB taxonomy): domain Bacteria; phylum Pseudomonadota; class Gammaproteobacteria; order Steroidobacterales; family Steroidobacteraceae; genus FEN-1191. The sequence continues at coordinate 746 of DATNNU010000074.1, forward strand.
GCACCACGTACTTGAGCTGCAGCAGTGCGACGCTTGCGGCAACGTGCTGCGGCTCCTCGGCATCGAGCCAGCCACGCGGATTGCCGGTATCGACCGCGCAGAAACGGCAGGCGCGCGTGCACACCGCGCCCATCAGCATGATGGTCGCGGTACCCGCGTTCCAGCATTCGCCGATGTTCGGACACTTCGCCTCCTCGCAGACCGTCGCGAGCCGGTGCTGGCGCACCGTGCGGCGTACGAAATCGTAGCCCTCACCCACTGGCAGCCGACCCTTCAGCCAGCCCGGCTTGCCGGTCAGGCCGTGGCGATCGGCCTCGGCATGCGGCTTCATGCCGTCCTTGATGGCGGTAAAACCTTGCGGCGTCAGGTACTTCTGGCCGCTGCGCACCCCCTTGGTCACGCCAATGCCGTCGCCGTGGGCGACTTCGCTGACGACTGGGATACCTTTAAGGGTGCTCATAGCGGAGGCCATCCGCCGTCATTGTAAGGCGGCGAGCCGTTCGACGCTGCCGACATCGCTCCAGGCGCCTTCGAACACCTGGCCGTGCAGCCGGCGCGACGCAATTGCGCGCCGGAGCAGCGGCAACAGTGGAAATTTGCCGGCGCTACAGCCGTCGAATAATTCCGGTCGGTACAGGCCTATTCCCGAGTAGGTCCAGCGCGCACCGCCCTGGTCGTGCACCCGGCCGTTGATGAGCGCGAAATCACCGTGCGGATGGTGCATCGGATTGGCAACCAGCACCAGCTGTGCCAGCGCTTCCGCGGCGATCTGAATGACACCGAAGTCGAGATCGGTAAACACATCCGCATTCACGACCAGGAACGGCTGCGGCCCCAGCCATGGCAAGGCCTGCAAGATGCCCCCCCCGGTCTCGAGCGCCTCGCCGCCTTCATCGCTGTAGTGAATCTGCAGCTTCCACTGGGCGCCGTCGCCGAGTGCGGCACGGATCTGCTCGCCCCGCCAGGCGAGGTTGATGACCACGTGTTTCACTCCCAGACGCGACAGCTTCTCGAGGTGATAGACGATCAGCGGCTTGCCGCGAACTGTGAGCAGCGCCTTCGGGACTTTATCCGTCAGCGGACGCATGCGCTCGCCGCGCCCGGCAGCCAGCACCATGGCGCAGGCGATGCTCACGGCTCGCCCATCGCCAGCGCCCGTGCGTTGGCCGCGCCGAACACCGGCACTACGCGCCGCTGCATCCACCGCGCGAAGCTCTGCAACTCGCGATAGCGCCGGGCAGCATCCAGCACGTACTCGAGCGTGCGCGGCAGGTCGGGCAGGTAGCCATGCTTGCGGTCGCGATACCACAGGCGCGCAAAGATGCCCAGGACCTTGATGTGTCGCTGCAGTCCGATCAGATCGAACCAGCGCAGAAACTCCTGCTCGCTCGAGCCCGCCAGCTCGCGCTCGGCGCCCAAGCGCGCACGATAGCCACTGACCCAGTGCTCCACCCGTGTGCGCGGCCAGTCGATGTAGCAATCCTTGAGCAGCGACGCCAGGTCATAACCGACCGGCCCGGCGAGCGCGTCCTGAAAATCGATGATTCCCGGGTTGCAGCTCGGCA
>DATNNU010000075.1:0-3717 GCA_035601675.1 Steroidobacteraceae bacterium
CGCGGTAACGTGATGCAACGCCTGCCCGAGCGGCGTACGCAGACTCATGCGGCGCCTGCGCTGCGGCCAAAGATAAAATAGATGCAGAGCGCGGCCGCGATGACGGTGGCGGTGACGACCAGCGCGGCACTGCGGCGCGCGTCGGCACGCTCATAGCCCCAGCCCATATCCCAGGCGAGGTGCCGCAGGCCGTTGCAGAAGTGATAGATCAGGGCCACCACCGCCAGCGTCAGCAGCCATTTGCTCGGCAAGCTGATGAGCAGCGGCAATAGCGCTGCATAGGCATCGGCACCGAGGCTCGCGCCGACCAGCCAGGCCACGAAACCGAGCAGTGCGACGGCCAATGCCACACCGCTCGCGCGGTGCAGAATCGACAGCGTCATCGTATAGGCCCATCGGTACACCGTGATGTGCGGTGACAACGGCCGCTCAGCCATGCCTGCTCCCCGTCAAAAATCGATGCAGCGCCCGCCTTTTTCCCAATCTCCAAAGCGCGTTGGATCCGGTCCCGGCGGCCCGCCGCTTGGCGCTGGCGGCCGCGGCGTCATGCCCGGCGTCGGTGGCGCCGCCGGCGGCGCGACGGGCAGCCCTGAGCCCGCGTCGTTCGCTGTGCGCTCAACCGACGCGAGAGACCCTGCTGCGCAAACCGGCATGAGCGCAAGTGTGCCAGAATTGCCCATCACCGACCACCGCGCGACCGCGGCAAAACACGCCTCATCCGATGAACGAGCTCGGCGCCGTCTGTCACCTCGAGGACTTCGGCACGCTGCGATTCAGCGGCGCCGAAGTCGAGAAATTCCTGCAAGGTCAGTTGTCGAACGACGTGTCGACACTGGCGTCCGGGGCGCTGCTGCGCGCCGGACTGCACAATCCCCAGGGACGCACGCTGGCACTGCTGTGGCTGCTGGCCGCCGATCAGGGACAGATCCTGGCCGTGCTGCCGCTCGAGCTGCTGTCGAGCGTGGCCACGCATCTGCGCCGCTACCTGCTGCGTGCCAAAGTGCTCATCAGCGACGCCAGCGCGCAGTATCGCGTGCTCGGCCTGGCATCCGCCGCTGCGGCCGGCGCGCTCAGCGGGCGGCGGGTGGCCTATGGGCCGCCGCACGAGCCGCGTGCACTGCTGCTGCAGAGCGCGCTCGAAGCCGCCCCGTCGGGCCCGGCGATGTCACGTGAGCAGTGGCGCGGGCTCGACATCGCCGCCGGCCTGGCGCAGGTCTACAGCGCGACCTCGGGTCAGTTCGTGGCGCAGATGCTCAATCTCGACTGCATCGACGCCATCTCATTCACCAAGGGCTGCTACACCGGCCAGGAAGTCATCGCCCGCGCGCACTATCGCGGCCGCATCAAGCGGCGCCTGCAGCGCTTCCTGAGCCGCTCGGCGCTGCGGCTCGCCGCCGGCGATGTCGGCCGTCTGCACGACGGGCGCAGCTTCCGCGTGGTCGAAGCGACGCAGCACGCGGATGGCAATTGTGAGTTCCTGGCGGTGGCCGCGCTCACCGGCGCCGCGCAGGAAGCGGATGAAAGCGGCCAGGGGCTCTCGGGCGCGGGCGTGGCCGTCAGCGCGCTGCCGTTGCCCTATGCGCTGCCGGAATAGCTAGTTGTTGCTGACGGATTTGAGGATGCGCTGCGGCTGGGCGACGCCGTAGCCCTGCGCGTAGTCGACGCCGATGTTGCGCAGCATCTGGATGATCTCGGCGTTCTCGGCAAATTCGGCGATGGTCTGCTTGCCGGTCAGATGACCGATCTCGTTGATCGAGCGCACCATCTCGCGATCGATCGGATCGTGCAGGATCTCGCGCACGAAGCTGCCATCGATCTTCAGATAGTCCACCGGGAAATGCTTCAGATAACCGAACGAGGACATGCCGGTACCGAAGTCGTCGAGCGCGAACTTGCAGCCCAATTCCTTGAGCGCCTGAATGAAGCGGTTGGCCTGGGAAAAGCTCGCGACCGCGGCCGTCTCGGTGATCTCGAAGCAGATCTTGGAGGCATCGAGGCCGCTGCGATGGAACTGATCGATGACAAACGGCAGGAACTTGTCGTCGCCTAGACTCTGGCCCGACAGATTGATCGAGCACATGCTGAGCCGCGCACGCTCATCGGCCTCCGACACCAGCCAGCGCAGCGCATGCTCGACCACCCAGCGATCGATACTCGGGATGATGCCGTAGCGCTCGGCCGCGGCAATGAAACTGTCCGGCGCCACGATGCGGCCGTTCTCATCACGCATGCGCAGCAGCAATTCATAGTGCGCGCCGGTCTCGGGCACCTGCAGCGGCAGGATCGGCATTCGGAACAGCTCGAAGCGGCCCTCTTCCAGCGCCGCGTTGATGCGCGCCGCCCATTGCATCTCGCGCCGGCGACGCATCAGCTCGATATCGTTCTCGGCAAAGCTGTGGACGCGGTTGCGCCCCTGTTCCTTGGCCGCCGCGCAGGCACTGTCGGCGGCCGACAGGATCGAGGCGACATCCTCGTTGTCGGCGGTAATCGGCACCACGCCGATGCTGGCGCCGAGGCGAAACACGCGCTCTTCCCAGCTGAAGCGGAAATTGCGCACCGCCTCGCGCAGCGACTCGGCCATGCGCATGGCTTCATCGAGCGTGCAGCTCTCGAGCAGGATGCCGAACTCATCGCCTCGCAGACGCGACAGCGTGTCGCGCCAGCGCACCTTGGACTTGAGCAGCGCCCCCATCTGGCCGAGCAGCGCGTCGCCGGCGCTGTGACCGCAGGTATCATTGACGATCTTGAACTGATCGATATCCAGGTAGCACAGTGCGTAGGACGCCTCGCGCGCCTTGGCGCTCTTGAGTGCCCGCTCCAGCCGGTCCTCGAATTCGCGCCGGTTGACCAGACCGGTCAGCAGGTCATGACTGGCGTGGTAGCTGAGCCGGCGATTGAGTTCGCGCGACTCGCTGACATCGTGGAATACCAGCACGCCGCCGCCGACCTTGCCGTTGCCCGCGCGGATCGGGGATGCGGTGCTCTCGACGTACAGCTCGTTGCCGTCGCGCCGTATCAGCAGCATCGGGCGCACCGACTTGATCGGCCGGGCGCGCCGGATCGAGACCGAGAGCGGATTCTCCAGCGGCTCGCAGGTCTCCTCGTGGAAGGCGCGGAAGATCTCCTCGACCGGCCGGCCCATCGCATCCTCGAGACGCCAGCCGGTGAGCTGTTCGGCCACCGGGTTGATGTAGTCGATGGTGGAGGCGGCATCGGTGGTAATGACGCCATCGCCGATCGACTGCAGCGTAATCTGCGCGCTCTCCTTCTCGCGAAACAACGCCTCCTCGTACAGCTTGCGCTCGGTGATGTCGAGCTCGACACCGACCAGGCGCAGCAGGCGGCCGTGCGCATCGAGCTGCGCTTTGGCGCGGCTGATGACCCAGCGCCATTCGCCGTTGCGATGGCGCATGCGGTGCACACTCTCGAAGATCGGGGTCTTGTCGGCCACGTGCTCGCGGATCGCCGATTGCACGCGCGACATGTCGTCCGAATGCACCAGGCTGCGCCAGTCGAAGCCGCCCTTCAGGTCGGCCTCGTCATAGCCGAGCATCGCGCGCCAGCGCGGGGAGAAATAGACGTCGTTGCCCTCGACATCGAAATCCCACAGCCCGTCGTTGGCGGCCAGCTCGGCGAGCGCATTGCGCTCCTCGATGCGCGCCAGCGCCTGCGACAGCCGCGCACGCTCCAGTCCGGTCGCCAGACTGGTGCCGAGCA